>NZ_JAQOWX010000113.1:0-18562 GCF_028462495.1 Paucibacter sp. XJ19-41 | reverse complement strand
CCGTGGCGATGTCGCCTGCGTCGGTGCTGCTGGCCGTGTAGACCACCTGGCCCGCCCCGCTGTTCTCCACCACGGCGCCTGCCTGAGCGCCCGAGCTGATGCTGGGTGCCGATTCGTCCAGGTTGTTGACCGTCACGCTCAGAGTCTGTTCGCTGGCATTGCCCGCCGCATCGGTGGCGATCACCGCGAGGCTGTAGCTGGCTTTGCTCTCGAAGTCCGGGCTGCCCACCAGACTCACCGCCCCGGTGCTGGCATTGATGCTGAAGGCCGTGTGGTCGCCCACCGCCTTCAGGCTGTAGCGCACGGAGCTGGGGTCGGTCGCGTTGGCCGTGTGCAGCAGCCGGCCTGCGGCCACGTTCTCGTCCACGCTCAGCGCGACCTGCGGCGCGCCGAACTGCGGCGCCACGGTGTCCACGATGACCGAGACTTCGTCCCCCAGGTCCAGCCCGGTGTTCTCCACCACCACCTTGCCGCCTTCGATCAGCCCGGCCTGGGCCGTCGGCGCCAGCGTGGCCGTGCCACCGCTGAGCGTCAGTCCGGCCAGTACCTCATTCACGGTCTGCTGGCTGTTGCCGCCGTTGGCGACGTCTGCACCGGAGAAAGCGGCCAGGATCAGTCCATAGGTCTCGCCCTGGCTCAGTCCATCAACCGCATTGAAGGCCCCGCCATTGGTCGTCTGGACCGTCGTGCCATGCAAGGCTTCGAGGCCGAACAGCGTCGCGACGGACTTGTTGACACCGTCGACCACTGCCGTGGTCAGCGCTGCGCTACCGGCCTGCTCAACGGCCTTGTGATAGGCCAGCGTGGTCAGCACATTGAGGTTGACGGTCACCGTGGTGTTGGGCGTGCGCACCACCTCGATGCTGAACAGTTCGGCATTCAGGTCCTTGCCCACGCCGGACGCCTCGTCCAGATAGTCGGCCCCGGTATCGCTGTCGACAACGCGAGCGATCACCACCCCGATATAGCTGCCCACCGCGATCGAGAAGCTGCCGTCCGGATTGACCTTGGCTTCGCCCAGCTTGCTCACGCCATCGGCCGCAAAGACCGCCACCGTCAGACCGTTGCCCGCGATTACCGGGCCGCCGACGATGGTGCCCTTGACGAAGTTGGCCACAGCAGCCGGCGGCTCGGGCTCCGGTGCCGCTGTCGACGCGCCACCGCTGCCATCCGCAATCAGACCCAGGCCCAGCAGGCCGCCGCCGATCAGCTGGGGGAGATAGCCCGCCGCGTCATCGGAGGCCGCGCTCCAGATCAGTTGCTCGCCCGAGGCCAGTGTGGTCTGCGCGGGTGACATCGGCGTGATTGCCGCGCCCATGGCCTCCTCGTCCCCCGGCGTACCGGTGGGCAGGAACGCGACCCCCGGCTCGCCATAGAAATTCTCGATCTCGAGCTGCTCGCCCTCCAGCTCGACCAGCAGCGCATTGCCCTTACGCTTGAGCAGCAGACCCGGCACCGGCTTGCCGCTGGAAGGATCGAGCAAAGCGTACTGCGCCCCTGCCTCGGCATTGATTTTCAACAGCATGGCCGTCGACTGCTTGCTCAAGCTCCCGTCGGTGGAACGCTTCATCAAGTCCAGGCTAGACAGCTTGTTTTTGTGCCCGACGGGCTTGGCTTGTTGGGTCATGGTTTCCCTTGATGAAGATGGTCTCTGACTTGAGTTCGTTACATCTATGCGCAATTTATCTTACGGGGTAGACCTCCAATGCCTGAAGTGAATTGCCAATCACGGTGACTTTCGGCCCCCAATAGGCGGACAGCGCACAAACAGTGCCGCATTGGAGACGGTTCGGCCGGACGCGCATCAACAAGGCCCGGCATACGAGCCAGCCCCTGAGCACCATCGACAGGCGAGCGCTAGACTGGCCGCATGCGCAGCCCGCCTCCCCGCCCAGCAGCCCCCAATAGATTGGGGGCATGACCCATGGCCTACGGCGCCATGGTCGGCACCGCCAGCTACCGCTTCGCCGATCTGCGCGAGCTGCTGGCCAAGGCCTCGCCGGAGCGCTCGGGCGACCAGCTGGCCGGCATCGCCGCCGAGAGCGCCCGCGAACGGGTTGCCGCCCGCTTCGCATTGGCCGATCTGCCCTTGACGCGCTTCCTCAGCGAAGCCGTGATCCCCTATGAACAGGATCAGCTGACCCGGCTGATCATCGACGGCCACGACGCGGCCGCGCTGGCCCCCATCGCCCATCTGACGGTCGGCGGCCTGCGCGACTGGCTGCTGTCGGACGCCGCCACGCCCGAGGTGCTGACGGCCCTGGCCCCGGGTCTGACGCCCGAGATGGTCGCGGCGGTCAGCAAGCTGATGCGCAACCAGGACCTGATCCTGGTGGCCAGCCGCTGCCGGGTCGTCACCCGCTTTCGCTCGACCCTGGGCCTGCCCGGCCATCTGGCGGTGCGGCTGCAGCCCAACCACCCGACCGACAGCCCCGCCGGCATCGCCGCCAGCATCCTCGACGGGCTGATGCACGGCGCCGGCGATGCGGTGATAGGCATCAATCCGGCCGCCGACAGCGTGCCGGCGCTGTGCCGGCTGCTGCACCAGCTCGATGAGCTGATCCAGCGCCACCAGATCCCCACCCAGAGCTGTGTGCTGAGCCATGTCAGCAACACGCTGCAGGCGATCAAGCTGGGCGCGCCGGTGGATCTGGTGTTCCAGTCGATCGGCGGCAGCGAGGCCTGCAACCGCAGCTTCGGCGTCGACATCGCGCTGCTCGACGAGGCCCATGCAGCCGCCCGCGCGCTGGCGCGCGGCACGGTCGGCGACAACCTGATGTACTTCGAGACCGGCCAGGGCAGCGCGCTGTCGGCCGCGGCCCATCACGGCGTCGACCAGCAGACGCTGGAGACCCGCGCCTACGGGCTGGCACGGCGCTACCGGCCGCTCCTGGTCAACACGGTGGTCGGCTTCATCGGGCCCGAGTACCTGTTTGATGGCAAGCAGATCATCCGCGCCGGCCTGGAGGATCATTGCTGCGGCAAGCTGCTGGGCCTGCCCATGGGCTGCGACATCTGCTACACCAACCATGCCGAGGCCGACCAGGACGATATGGACAATCTGCTGGTGCTGCTGGCCAGTGCCGGTGTGAACTTCATCATGGGCGTGCCGGGCGCCGATGATGTGATGCTGAACTACCAGAGCAGCTCCCTCCACGACGCCCTGTTCCTGCGCCGCCTGCTCGGGCTCAAGCGCGCGCCGGAGTTCGAGGCCTGGCTGCAGCGCATGGGCATCAGCGGCAGCGACGGCGCGCTGCTGCCGCCGACCGCGCACCCGCGCCTGATGCCACCGCAGGGCTGGGCATGAGCGGGGACGACGAGCCCTGGGCCGAGCTGCGCCGCCACACGCCGGCCCGCATCGCGCTGGGCCGCAGCGGCAGCAGCCAGCGCACCGCTGACTGGCTGCGCTTCGCGGCCGACCATGCCCAGGCCCGCGATGCCGTGCATCTGCCGCTGGACGAGGCCGCGCTGCGGGCCGGTCTGATCGAGGATGGTTGGCCCGAGCCGCTGCTCGTGCACAGCCGCGCCGGCACACGCGCCGAGTATCTGCGCCGGCCCGATCTGGGCCGCCGGCTCGACGCGGCCGGTGCCGCCGCGCTGCATTCAAGGGCTGACGCGCCGGTCGAGCTGGCCCTGGTGCTGGGCGATGGTCTGTCGGCGGCGGCGCTGCAAGCCCATGCCCGCCCGCTGCTGCGGGCGCTGCGCGAGGCCCTGGCGCAGCGGCTGAGCATCGCGCCCCCGGTGCTGGCCCTGCAGGCCCGCGTCGCGCTGGGCGACGAGATCGGCGCGCTGCTGCAGGCCAAACTGGTGCTGGTGCTGATCGGCGAGCGGCCGGGCCTGAGCTCGCCCGACAGCCTGGGCGCCTATCTGACCCATGGGCCGGCGGTCGGCCGCCACGATGCGCAGCGCAACTGCGTCAGCAATATCCGCCCGGCCGGCCTTGCGCCGGCGCTGGCGGCGCAGCGCCTGGCTTGGCTGATCCAGGCCTCGCTGCGGCGCGGCCTCAGCGGCATCGCGCTGAAGGACGATAGCGAGGCAGCGCTGATCGCGGACCAGCCATGAAGGCCTTCAGCTCGGCTCCCGCGTGATCGCGCTCGCGCTCACGACCCGGTTGCGGCCGCTGCGCTTGGCTTCGTAGAGCGCCTCATCGGCCTGGCCATAGGCGGCATCGAAGCTGCTGCCACGCGGCAGGCAGGCCACGCCGAAACTGGCGCTCACCGCATGGCCACCCGGCAGGCCGAAGTCGTGGCCGGCGACCTTGCGGCGCAGGCTCTCGGCCAGCGCGACCGCCGCCTCGCAGCCGTCGTCGCGCAGCAGCACCGTGAACTCCTCGCCGCCGACCCGGCCGATATCGGCACCGGGCGGCACCTCGGCCTGCAGGCAGGCCACCACGCCGCGCAGCACCGCGTCACCGGTCGGGTGGCCGAAGCCGTCGTTGACGCGCTTGAAGTGGTCGATGTCCAGCACGATCAGCGCCACACCGTGCTGTGTCAGATAGCGGTTGGCCCGCTCGATGATGGCCGCGCGATTCAGCACACCGGTCAGCGAGTCGTGGGTGGCGCGGTATTCCAGCTCGCCGGCCAGCTCGTGCAGGCGCTGGTTGAGCCGGTTCATCTCCAGCTCCTCGCGGTCGCTGCGGCGCACCAGCCGGCGCGTCTCGCGCAGCAGCCGCTCATAGGCCAGGATCAGC
Organism: Paucibacter sp. XJ19-41; assembly: GCF_028462495.1. Classification (NCBI taxonomy): domain Bacteria; kingdom Pseudomonadati; phylum Pseudomonadota; class Betaproteobacteria; order Burkholderiales; family Sphaerotilaceae; genus Roseateles; species Paucibacter sp. XJ19-41. Next base: position 13,872 of record NZ_JAQOWX010000113.1, on the reverse strand, counting down.
TCACCCAGAGCCTGGTGGTGCCAGGCCCGCTCGTCGGCATAGGCATCGCGGGCCGCCGCCAGCGCGCGGATCTCCAGCTCGAACAGATCGTCCTCGGGTTGCGGCATGCGGTACATCATCGTTGTCGCACCCAGCTGCTGACGCGCGTTCACACCGTGCCGACCGGTTGCATCACGAACTCGATGGCCGGGAAGTCATCGACCAGCTCCTGACCGAACTCGTGGATGGTGTCGTCCTCGGCGTCGTGGAACCAGTGAAGGGTCACGCGGTTGCCGCCGGTCTCCACCGCCTCGGCCAGCGCCTCGATGATGTTGAACAGCATCTTGGTGCTGGAGCTGTTGAAGTAGGCCAGCGCGATATTGACGGTGATGGTGCGCTGCTTGCAGGAGCCCAGGTAGGCGCGCAGCTGGCGGATGATGTCGCCGTAGAAGGCGGCCGCGTTCTCGGGATAGGACTCGCCGCGCAGGCTCAGCACGCCCTCGTCGAAGCGGAAGTCCACCTCGGGCGAGCTGGGGCTGGCGGCGATATAGAGGGTGTTCTCCATGCCTGGGTTCTCGTGGTGGGGGATGGGAGCGGGCATCAGATGACCGCCCGCAGGGAGAGGACCTGGGTGTCAGGTCGGTCGTCCAGTGCTTCGATGCTGAAGGCCAGCGGCTCGCTGGCATCGCGTGCCATGGTCAGGAAACCCATGCCCGCGCCCTTGCTGCCCTCGGGCGTCTCGGCGCGCAGGCCGTCCCGGTAGGCTTTCTTGATCTCGTCCAGGGTCATGCTGCGCAGGCGCTCCAGCTTCTCGCGCAGCGCCTCGGCCAAGCCGGCCTCGACCGGGTTGGCGCACAGCAGCAGATAGCGGCCGTCGCGCTCGCTGATGCAGACCGAGCCGTGGCGAAGCTCGCGCTCGGTCTGGCTGCCGGGGGTCAGTGCATCGGCCGAGTAATGGATGATGTTCTGCGCCATCTCGATGAAGGAGGAGAACAGCTTGCGCCGTGTCGGCCCATCGACGCCGCTGACCTCCAGCTGCAGTTTCACCGCCTCGGCCATCGCCGCGATGATGTTCTGCGAGAAGTAGCCGACGTAGTAGAAGATCACCCGGTGGCGCTGCGCCAGGTCGAAGAAGGCTCCGTACTCTTGCACGATGGGAGCGGGGGAAGACATGATGGCAAAGACTCCTAGACGCGGAAACAGAAGAAGCTGAGGTCGTCGCGGCGGTGGTGCGGGCCTTGCCAGGCCTGCAGCGCGTCCAGCAGCGCACGGTTGATGTCGGCGGTCGGCCGCTCGCGCTGCGCCAGCAGCAGCTCGCGGATGCGGCGCTTGCCGAAGGCGATGGCCTTGGGGCCGCCGATCTGGTCGATCAGGCCGTCGGTGGTGACGAAGACCAGGCTGCCGGGCTGTAGCGGCACGCAGCGGTTGGTCCAGGCGAAGTCGATGTCGCTGTCCACATAGCCGACGCCCTTGCGCTCGCCGTCGATCATCTCGACGCCGGCTTGACCCGGGTGCAACAGGAACAGCGCGGTCTTGGCACCGGCAAAGCAGAGCTGGCGCTTGGCGGCGTCGAACCAGAAGCAGGCCGCGTCCATGCCATCGTCCGAACCGGGCGTCTCATCCTGGCCATCCACTTGCCCCAGCATCTGCTTGATGCTGCGGTTGACGCTGGACAGCAGCCGCGCCGGGTCGCGCGGGCCGTGCTGCTCGATGGCCTTGCTCAGCGTGATCGAGGCGATCAGGGTCATGAAGGCACCGGGCACGCCGTGGCCGGTGCAGTCGGCCACGGTGGCGAACCAGCCCTCGGGCATCGCGCTGAACTGGTAGAAGTCGCCGCCCACCACATCGCGCGGCTCCCACACCAGGTCGGCGTCCAGCCGGGTCTGGGCCAGGGCCTCGCGCGAGGTGCGCAGCATCGAGCGCTGGATCACGCTGGCGTACTCGATGCTGTGCATGACCTGGCGGTTGCGCGCCTCCTGCATATCGGCGACCACGCGCATCAGCGGCAGGCCCTGGCCGACCCCGGCGAAAACGCCGTCGCGGGTGATGATGAAGCCGTCGGTCAGCGCCTTCTCGCCAAAGGCGACCGCGCGCTGGGTCAGCTCCTCGATGGCCATGCCGGCGTCCACCACCAGCGGCTCCTTGTCCATGAAGGCGATGCAGCTCTTGCGGTTGTATATCTCGCGATGGAAGGGTCGGCTCATCTGCGAGAGAAAGATATTGCGGTTGATCAGCCCGATCGGCTGACCGCCCTCCACCACCGGCAAGCTCATCAGCTCGCGGTGCCGGGTGAACACCTCCATCACCTGCTCGTTGTTCTGATCGGTGCCGATGGCCGGCACGTCGATGCACAGATCGCCGGCGCTGGGCTGGCGGAATCTGGGGCGGTAGTCTTGCAGATAGGAAGCGGCAGCGGCGTCGGGCATGGCGGGCGCAGAGAAGCACAAGCCCGGGATGCTAGGCAGACCAGATCACATGGCTGTGACAACTCGTCACAAACTCGGCACCACCCGCCGCAAGGCGCACTTGCGTGACCAATGTCGCAGCCCGACCGCCCGGCTGCGGCGCCCGCGCAACGCTTCAGTGCAGCGCCGACAGGAACTGCTTGAGCTCGGGCGTTTGCGGCGCGCCGAAGATCGCCTCGGGCGACCCCATCTCGTGGATGCGCCCGGCATGCATGAAGACCACGCGATCGGCCACCTTGCGCGCGAAGTTCATCTCGTGCGTGACCATCAGCAAGGTCATGCCCTCGTCGGCCAGGCTCTCAACCACGCGCAGCACCTCGCCGACCAGCTCCGGGTCCAGCGCCGAGGTGATCTCGTCGCACAAGAGGATGCTGGGCTGCATCGCCAGCGCGCGCGCAATCGCACCGCGCTGCTGCTGGCCGCCGGAGAGCTGGTCCGGGAAGGCCTCGAACTTCTCGGCCAGGCCGACCCGCTCCAGCAGCTGGCGGGCCTGGCGCTCGCCCTCGGCCGTGCCCTGCTTCTTGACCAGGCTGGGCGCCAGCATCACATTGCGGCCCACGCTCAGATGCGGGAATAGATTGAAGCTCTGGAAGATCATGCCCACATGCTGGCGCAGCTCGCGCATCGCGCGCGCATTGCCGTGCAGCAGCGGCAGGCCGTCCACCAGCAGCTCGCCCTGCTGGAACTCCTCCAGCCCGTTGACACAGCGCAGCAGCGTACTCTTGCCCGAGCCGCTCTTGCCGATGATGGCAATCACCTCGCCGGGCTCGACCTCCAGATCGATGCCCTTGAGCACCTCGTTGGGGCCGTAGGACTTGCGCAGCGCGCGGATGCTGGCAGCGGGGGTGTGATCAGTGCTTGTTGACATTCAATTTCCTCTCCAGCGAGCGGGCATAAAAGCTCACCGGGAAACACAGCGAGAAGTACATCAGCGCGACGCAGCTATAGACCAGAAAGGGCTGGAAGGTGGCATTGCTGATCATCGTGCCGGCCTTGGTCAGCTCGACAAAGCCGATCACCGAGGCCAGCGCCGTGCCCTTGATGACCTGGACCAGAAAGCCCACCGTCGGCGCGATCGCCATGCGGCCGGCCTGCGGCAGCACGATGTGGCGCAGTTGCTCGCCAAAGCTCATCGCCAGGCTCTGCGCCGCCTCCCACTGCCCCTTGGGCACAGCCCGCACGCAACCCTGCCAGATCTCGGCCAGGAAGGCACTGGTGTAGAGCGTCAGCGCCAGCGCGGCCGCCGTCCAGACCGAGGTCTCGAAGCCCAGCAGCGCCATGCCGAAGTAGGCCAGGAAGAGCTGCATCAGCAAGGGCGTGCCCTGGAACAGCTGCACATAGCCGCCCACCAGGGCCTGAGCGCCGGGCCAGCGCGCGGTGCGCGCCACCAGTAGCGCCAGGCCCACCAGGCCGCCGCCGACAAAGGCGATCAGCGACAGCACGACAGTCCAGCGCACGGCCATCAGCAGATTGCGGACGATGTCCCACAGACTGAACTCAACCACGACGATGTCCTCCAAAAAGGAAACGCGGCCCCAGCCAGTTCAGTAGGCTGCGCAGCGCAATGGCCAGCAGCAGATAGATGGCGGTGGCAACGATGAAGGACTCGAAGGCGCGGAAGTTGCGGCTCTGGATCAGGTTGGCTGCGTAGCTCAGCTCCTCGGTGGCGATCTGGCCGCAGACGGCCGAGCCCAGCATCACGATGATGATTTGGCTCACCATCGAGGGCCAGACCCGGCGCAGCGCCGGCGGGAGCAGCACATGGAGGAAGACCTGGGCCCGGCTCAGCGCCAGGCTCAGCCCGGCCTCGGTCTGGCCGCGCGAGGTCGACGCAATGCCGCCGCGCACGATCTCGCCGGCATAGGCGCCCAGATTGACCACCATCGCGATCACCGAGGCGGTCTCCGGCGTCAGCTTGACGCCGGCCGCCGGCAGGCCGAAGAACACGAAGAAGAGCTGGACGATGAAGGGCGTGTTGCGGATCGCCTCCACATAGCCGGTCGCCAGCCAGCGCAGCGGCGCTGGACCGTCCAGCCGGGCCCAGGCGCAGGCCACGCCTAGACCCACGCCCAGCAGCGCCGCGATCGCGGTCAGGCCCAGGGTCCAGGCCACCCCGGTCAGCAGCAGCCGCCACTCGGCCAGCACGGCCAAGAAGTCAAACGTGATCACAGCGGCAGATCACCGGCGCCACGGCCCAGCCACTTCTTGGACAGGGCCTCGATGCTGCCGTCCTTCTTGGCCGCCGCGATGATCTCGTTGACCTTCGCCAGCAAGGCGTCCTCGCCCTTGGCAACGCCGATGAAGCAGGGGCTGTCCTTGAGCAGCAGCTTGTACTCGGCACCCAGCTGCGGATTACGCTGCGCCATCAGACCGGCGGCCGACGCGCTGGTCGCGATCAGCTGGGTCTGGCCGGCCACATAGGCGGCCACCGTCGCGTTATTGTCCTCGAAGCGCTTGATCTGCAGGCTGGCCGGCGCCACCTTGCCCAGCTCCTGGTCTTCCATCGCGCCACGGGTCACAGCGACGGTCTTGCCGGCCAGATCCTCCCAGCTCTTGACCGCCATGGCCTTGGGTCCGAACACGGCCTGGTAGAACGGCGCATAGGCGGCGCTGAAATTGATCACCTTCTCGCGCTCCGGGTTCTTGCCCAGGGTCGAGATCACCAGATCGGCCTTCTTGGTCTGCAAATAGGGAATGCGATTGGCGCTGGTGACCGGCACCAATTCGAGCTTGACGCCCAGCTTGGCGGCGATCAGCCGGGCCATCTCGATGTCCAGGCCCTGCGGCGCCATATCGGTGCCGACAAAACCGTAGGGCGGGTAGTCGGTCGGGATCGCGATATTGATCTGCTTCTTGGCCAGGATGCCGTCCAGCGCGGTCTGCGCCTGGGCCGAAAATGCACCAAAAAGTGTCACAAGGGCCAGGCTGGTGTGCAAAAAGGGGCGGCGTTGCATGCAATGGACTCCGGGTTGGTGATGACTGTCACAAGCTTGTGCAAAACCCATGCCACGGCTTTGGATTTTTTGAACGCTGTGATCAATCGCCGCCACCCTCCGGCGCCGCAACGAGGCCCACACTGAGGCCATGGCCTCAACCCGACTTCCCACCTACTTCCTGTCCCATGGCGGCGGCCCCTGGCCCTATATGGACGGCCCCTTCCGTGAGAACTTCCACCAGCTGGAGGCCTCGCTGAAGGCCATCCCGGCCGAGCTGGGCAGCAAGCCCCGCGCGGTGCTGATGATCTCCGGGCACTGGGAGGCGCAGCAGTTCAGCCTGATGGCGGCCGAGCGGCCGCCCATGGTCTATGACTACGGCGGCTTCCCGGCGCACACCTATTCGATCCGCTACCCGGCACCGGGCGACCCGGCGCTGGCCAGGCAGGTCAAGTCCTTGATCGAGAACGCCGGCCTGCCCAGTGCACTGGATGAGCAACGCGGCTTCGACCATGGTGCGTTCACGACCCTGTTCCCGATGTACCCCGAGGCCGAGGTGCCCGTGGTGCAGCTGTCCATGCTGCAGGGCTACGACCCGGCCACCCATCTGGCGCTGGGCCGGGCGCTGGCGCCGCTGCGCGACGAGGGCGTGCTGATCATCGGCAGCGGGCTGAGCTATCACAATCTGCGCGCCTTCGGCCCGGCGGCCAAGACGGCCTCGGGCCAGTTCGACGCCTGGCTGCAGCAGACCCTGTTGCAGACCCCGCCGGCCGAGCGCAGCGCGCTGCTGACACAGTGGAGCGCGGCGCCCGCGGCCCGCCAGGCCCATCCGCGCGAGGATCACCTGATCCCGCTGATGGTGGCGGTCGGCGCCGCCGAGCAAGAAGCCGGCGCGCTGATCTATCACGAGAGCGCCTTCATGGGCGGCGTCACCGCCTCGAGCTTCCGCTTCGGCGCCCTGCCCGGCTGACGCCGGGCTCAGGCCAGCGTGCGCTGCATGAAGCGGGCCCCGGGCCCGAAGCTGGCCAGCTTGGCGGCCAGCGTGGCCGAGAGCTGCTGCAGCGAGGCATAGCCCTGGCGCTGCCAGAAGGTCTCGGCCCCCTGCACGGCCACCAGGCCCAGGGTCTTCAGGCCCAGATCGCCGGCCCGGCGCTCCAGATGCTCGACCAGGCGGCGCGCCAGCCCCAGCGAGCGGCCGGCCGGCGCCACGGCCAGATCATGCAGATACAGCAGGCGCGGCTCGGCCGGCAGCTGCAGGCTTTGCGCATTCAGCGCCGGCAGGCTGTCATGGCACAGCGGCAGGCCCACCAGATAGGCCAGCGGCTGCTCGCCGCGCCAGGCCATCCAGCAGGTCCGGTAAGGCTCGGCGGCGCGCAGCTTGGCCGCGAAGGCCTGCGCATCTTCCAGAAAAGCGGCGCCGTAGCACTGGGCCTGCAAAGCCAGCACCGCCGGCACATCGGCCGCCGACAGCGGCCTCAGAACAATCTCAGACATTGAAGAGAACCAGTAACTGTGCGCCAAGCGGCGTGAAGATCAGCACAAAGCCCAGCACATTGACGATCACCGTCAGCCAGAACAGGCGCAGGAACTCCGGCTTGTTGGACTTGTGGCGCAGGATGTGCTGGGCCAGCAGCGCGCCGGGCCAGCCGCAGGCCAGGGCCAGGCCATGCAGCGTGCCCTCGGCAACCCGCCACTGGTTCAGGCGCGCGGCCCGCTTGTCGCCGGCGTAGACGATGAAGGTCGCCAGGCTCATCGCCAGATAGGCACCCCACAGCGCACGCGGCAGTTCGAAGGCCAGCTGGCAGATCAGCACCAGCGCCGCAAAGCCCGGCACCAGCCACAGGCTCAGGCCACGCCGGGCCTCGCGCCGCGAGCGCTCGCGCTCCAGCGCGGTCGGTCCGGCCGGGGCCGCCGGCTTGGGCTCCAGGCTTTGCACCTTCAGCGCGCGCGGCTTGCCCTGGGCGTCCTCGCCCGGCTGATAGCTCAGGCGTTCGCCGACAAACGGCCGGCGTGCGCGCAGGCCAAAGGCCTTGATATGGACGAAGAGCTTGGCCCCCCCGGCGTCCGGGGCGATGAAGCCATAGCCCTTGGCGTCGTCCCACTGGATCAGTTTTCCGTTGGCTCGCATCACGCTGTCATTAAAAAAGCCCGCTGACGCGGGCTCTTGCCTTACGGGAGTCTAGCTCCGTTCAGCGGCCGAAACCGCTGCGGCGCGGTGCGCCGGCCGGCGGGCCGTTGCGCTTGGCACCCGGGCCGCCGGGGCCGCGGCGATCGCCACCGAAGGAGGGACGCTCGCTGAAGCCGGCGCCACCACGCGGCTCGAAATTGCCACCGCTACGGGGGGCAAAGTCGCGGGCCGTGAAATTCGGCTTGTTGCCGAAGCTGGGCTTGCCGCCGAAGGCCGGCTTGTCGCCATAGCTCGGACGATCACCACGCGGAGCGAAGTTGCGATCGGCATTGTTGCCACGGAACTCGCCGCGCGGCTCGAAGCCTTCCGAACGCGGGGCCGCATCGCGGTGCTGGAAGGGCTTGCCGCCTTCACGGGCGAACGAGGGCTTGGGGCCGTCACGATGGAAGGGCTTGCCACCACCAAAGGTCTTGCCGCCGCCACCGAACTTGTTGCCCCAGGCCGGGCGGGCGCCACGGTCCTCGAAACCACCACCGGCACCGGCCGGACGCGGCGGGAAGATGCGCGGTTCTTGCGTCTTCGGCTCCAGGCCGGCGATCTGCGCCACCGGGATGGTCTGGGTCGTGAACTGCTGAATGCGGCGGATCATCGACACATCGTCACGCACGGCCAGCGTCACGGCCAGGCCGGCGCGGCCGGCACGGCCGGTACGGCCGATGCGGTGCACATAGTCCTCAGCCTTCATCGGCAGACCGTAGTTGATCACGTGGGTGATGGTCGGCACGTCGATGCCGCGGGCGGCGACATCGGTGGCCACCAGCACGCGCACTTCGCGACGGCGCAGCGCCATCAGCACGCGGTTGCGACGGCCTTGCGGCATGCCGCCGTGCAGCGGCGCGACCGAGTGGCCGATCTCCTGCAGGCGCTCGGCCAGCCAGTCGGCGTCGCGCTGGGTCGAGGTGAACACCACGGCCTGGTCCAGCTCGGGCTCGGCCAGGATGGCCTCCAGCAGCTGATCCTTGTGGTTGTTGTTGTCGGCCCAGTGCAGGCGCTGGGTGATGTTCTCGTGGGTGTCGGTGTGCGAGGCGACATCGACGCGCAGCGGGTCACGCAGCAGGTCATGGGCCAGGCGGCCGACGTGGCCGGCGAAGGTGGCGCTGTACATCACGGTCTGGCGGGCCGCCGGGATGCGCTCGGCGATCACCTTGATGTCGTCGATGAAGCCCATGTCCAGCATGCGGTCGGCTTCGTCGAGCACCAGCATCTCGACATTGTCGAGCACGGCCTTGCCGGACTGCAGATGGTCCAGCAGACGGCCGGGGGTGGCGATCAGGATATCCAGCGGGCCGGACAGCTGCTTGATCTGCAGCGCGTAAGGCATGCCGCCCAGCACGGTGGACAGCTTCAGGCCCGGCACATGGCGGCCGTAGGTCTGGGCGGCCTTGGCCACTTGCATGGCCAGTTCGCGGGTCGGGGTCAGCACCAGGATGCGGGGGCCGAAGATCTTGCCCTTTTCACGGCGGGTGTTGTTGTCACCGCGGGTGTCCAGGATCTTCTGCAGCGCCGGCAGGATGAAGGAGGCGGTCTTGCCCGAGCCGGTGCGCGAGGACACCATCAGGTCCTGGCCGTTGAGGCCCGGCGGGATCGCCTGGGCTTGCACTTCGGTCGCGGTTTCGTAGCCGGAGTCTTTCACGGCGCGCAACAGGGACTCGTGCAGGCCTAGATTTTCAAAGCTCATATCTTCTTTCAACAAAGCCGTGCCCTGCCCCGGTCTTGGCGGGACAACAGCACGCGCCTGCCGCGCCAAATCAATAGGGCGCGGTCAAGCCAGTAAAGTCGCTGGGAGAAAGCTCGCGTCGCACACCTTCTTTTCGCGCGGCTCAACAAGAATGAGCCAGGCCTGGTGCGGCGCCGGGGAACAGTCATAGCGACGGCATCGCCGCCGACCGAACCCGAAGGGTGCTCAGCGCGTCGTATGAAGCCCGGTGACGATCACCGGATACGGCCTGAACGTGGTCAGAGGAGACGAACGAACCGTTGCAGACAGCGCTGCAACGAAGCCGCGACTATAGCACGCTAGGGAAAATACTAGCAAGCGCGGCTTGACTATTTGTTGGCGGGGCGGCGGTTCGCGTGAAGATCACACACCGCCCCGCAGCATCACATCAGCTCGATCAAGGCCACCAGCGCCTGCATGAAGCGCTGCAAGGCCTCGCCACCGAGCAGCTGCAGGCTGAGGTCGCCGTCCAGACCGCAGGCCGGCATTTCCGGCCAGCTGTCCTGCAGCGCCAGCATCGCGCTCTCGATGCCGCCCTGGGCCAGCAGCTGCAGCAGCGGCAGGCCATGGGTCTCCTCGCCGGCCACCAGGCCCAGGCGCTGCTCCAGCAAGGCCTCGCCCCAAGGCAGTTCCAGACTGATCAGGCCGACGCCGCTCACGCGCAGATCCAGGCCGGCACCGGCCGCATCGCTGCACAGCAGCAGCGGGCTGCGTGAGTCCTCGCGCCAGCGCGCCGCCTGCGAGCGGCGTTCGGCCAGCCCGGTGGCGGCCGACAGCTGCACACAGGGCAGACCGGCGGCCTGCAGCCGCGCGGCCAGCAGGGCCAGACCATCATCCCACTGGCTGCAGACCACCAGCTTGCTCACCGCCCCGGCCAACAGTTCGCGCGCCAGCGCCAGCACCGCCTCCAGACGCGGCGCCGGCCCCTCGGCCGCCGCGTCGGCCAGCGCCGGGCTGATCGCCAAACGGCGCAGCCCCTGCAAGCCGCGCAGCAGCTGGAGCTGCTCCGCATCGGCCAGATAGGCACTGCGCTGCCAGCGCGCGACGCTGTGACGCAGCGGCGCCAGCAGCGCGGCCTGCAAGCCTTGCTGCTGCGCACTCAAGGGCTGGGCCCGCAGCTGCACCAGCGCAGGCGGCAACGCCAGCTCGCTGCCGGCACGGCTGAGCATCACCCGCTCCAGGCTTTGCGCCAGCCGAGCCGGTGCGGCCAGGGCCAGCAGCTGACCCTGGGCATCGTGGCGCAGATGACGCTCATGCAGGGCCGCCAGCGCACCGCTGCGGTTGTGGTCGAGCAGCTCGACCAGGCGCAGCAGGGTGGCCGGCTGCTCCTGCGGCAGCTGGCTGGCCAGCAACAGCAGGAAACCTTCCGGCAGCTGCTGCAGCCGGGCCACCGCGCCCTCGCCCAGGCGCTGGGCCTCGTCGACGATGACCAGCTCGGGCGCCCAGGCCTGCAGCGGGGCCAGGTCTTGCTCCAGCGCGCCCAGGGCGGCGATCTTGATCTCGGCCGGCGCCTGCCATTGCTGGGCCCGCTGCGCGGCATCGCCCCAGACCAGGCTCGCGCTGCGCGTGCTCAGCGACTGCGCCTCCGCGAGCCAGCGGCTCTGGGCCGACTCGGCGCACAGCAGCAGCACACGTTCGACGCCGAAATGGCGCTGCATCAGCTCGGCCGCAGCCAGGCCGGTCGGCTGCATGCCCAGCTGCAGATCGTCGGCCACCAGGGCGCGGCCGGCACAGGCTGCGAACAGGGCGGCTTCCAGCTGATGCTGGGGCAGCGGCAGTTTCAGGAGGCTGCGCAGGTCTGGGCTGGCCATGCCTTGCTGATAGGCCTCGGCCAGGCGCAGCATGCGCTGGCGGGCATCGCGGCCCTCGGCCAGCTGAATCCAGACCGCGTCGTCGACACGCAGCTCATGCCCATGTTGGGCGGCCAGTGCCAGCAGGCCCGGCAAGGCATCGCCCTGCTGATCCTGCGGCAGCGCGATCAAGGCCTCGGCGGCCTGGCGCAGCGCAGCCGGGCAGTGGCGGCCGGCATGCCAGTGCAGCTGGCGACGCAGCCCGTACTGCAACCACAGCTCGCTGTGCTCGGTCTGCCAGCCCTCGACCAGCGCGGCCTGGCCCTCGGCATCGTCCTGGAGGGCCAGCAGCGCAAAGCCCAGATGCTCGCAGCTGCCGTGCTGGGCATAGCCCGCGCAGCTGCAGCTGGCCGCCGACACCCCGCCGCCACGCAGCAACACCTGCCAGCGCTGGCCGGTGGCCAGCAGCTCGACCTGCAGCGGGCTGCCGAACCAGGGGCCTTGGCGATGCAATGCAAAGCGGGCAGGCGGGGCCGGCGGCGGTGCAACAGGCGCGGGCGCTGCAGGCTTGCGGGCCACCGGCTTGGCCGCTGCCTTCTTCTTGGCGACGGGCTTGATCGCCTCCACGACCGGCTCGGGCGCCACGGGCGGCTGGGCCACTGATTTTTTGGCCGCAGGCTTCGCCACGACCTTCTTGGCTGGCGCAGCCTTTTTGGCCGGAGCGCTCACCGCGGGCTCGACTGCGGCTGCCACATTGACGGCAGCCTTTTTGACAGCGACCTTTTTTGCCGGGTCCTTCTTTGCGGCCGCTTTCTTTGCGGGCGCAGCCTTGGCCGCAACCGGCGCCGGCACCGGTTCGGCCTGCGTGACCGTCTTCTCAGCGGCCGCCTTCGCAACCGCCTTCACAACCGTTTTTACAACCGTCTTCACGGTCTTGGTCGCAGCTTTGCTAGCTGTCTTGACAGGCGCGGCCGGTGCCTTCTTCGCAGCCGGCTTCTTCTTCTCGATGGCTGCGGCTTTCTCAACCGTTTTCACGGCTGTGGTGGTCTTCTTGGCAGCTGTCTTGCCGGCAGCGGTTGCCGCCGTCTTCTTGACCGGCGCCGTCTCGGCAACAACAGGGGTGGCGGCGCTCGCGGTGCGGCGCGTCTTCGGTGGCGTGGCCATGGCTATGAATGGGGTTCAGGGTTGGACGGCAGAGCTGCCATCGTGATCGGGACGGAGCATGCGCGCTGGGCACCAGCCGCGCAAGCTGTTGAAGAAAGCCAGCGCCTGGGCGCGGGCCAGATCGGTCTTGAGCAGCCGGGCCTCATGCAGACGGCCCTGCTGCAGCAGTTCTTCGCGCAGCACGCCGGGCAGCAGCCCGGCCGCCAGGCGCGGCGTCAGCCAGCGGCCATCGAGCTGCAGCGCGATATTGCCGAAGGTGCATTCGGTCAGCTCGCCGTCGGCATTCCACAGCAGCATATCGAAGGCCTCGGCCGGCTTGGCCGCCGCAAAGGCCTCATAGGCCTCGCGGCGGGTGGTCTTGTGCTGCAGGAACTCGGCGCCCGGGCCATCGGTCGTGATGGCCGACGCCGCCAAGGCCAGCGTCACCGGCAGCGCTGTCGGCGCCAGCGGGGCGATCTCGGTGACGACCCGCCCCTGCGCATCGCTGCTCAGCCGCACCCGCCACTGGCCTTGATCATGGCTCTCGGCCAGCCGGGCCAGCGCCTCGCGCACCGCCCCCTGCGACAGGCGCAGGCCGAAGTGCTGGGCCGTGCGCTGCAGACGGGCCAGATGGCCGGCCTGGCGCGGATAGTCGCCGTCGGACAGCAGCAGGGTTTCGAGCGCCGCGATCGGGCGCTGGGCGCGCAGCAGAAAGCGGGTCTTGGCGCGCCACTCGGCCACCTCGGCGGCCGGCTGCGAATCCAGCGTGATGCCGCTGCCGATGCCGCATTGCAAGGTGCCGTCGGGCCGCTGCTCGACCGTGCGGATAGGCACATTGAAGGTGGCCGCGCCGCCCGGCTGCAGCAGGCCCAGCGCGCCGCAATACCAGCCGCGTGCCTCGGGCTCCAGCTCGGCAATGATCTGCATCGCCCGCACCTTGGGCGCGCCGGTGACGCTGCCGCAGGGAAACAGCGCCGCGAACAGCTCGGACAGCTTCAGGCCCGGGCGGCTGACGGCGGTGACCGTCGAGGTCATCTGCCAGACGGTCGGCAGACCGTGCAGCTCGAACAGGCGCGGCACCCGCACCGAGCCCAGGCTCGCGACCCGGCTCAGATCGTTGCGCAGCAGGTCGACGATCATCAGGTTCTCGGCGCGTTCCTTCTCGCTGGTGCGCAGATAGGCTTGCGCGGCCTCGTCGCTGGCGCGGTCATGGCCGCGCGGCGCCGTGCCCTTCATCGGCTGGGCCCCGAGCAGCCAGGTGTGGCGGGTATCGGGCAGCGGCCGCCAGTCGAAGAACAGCTCGGGCGAGACGCTGGCCACGCCCTGCCCGCTCGCGCCGCGCAGGAATAGCGAGAAGCCGCCCGGCTGGGCCGCATGCAGGGCCAGGAACAACTCGGCCAGATCAACGCCCTCCGCCAGCTCGGCGTTCAGGCGGGTCGTCAGATTGACCTGGTAGCAATCGCCGCTGCGTATCCATTCGCGGATGCGCTCGATATCGGTGCACGAGCGGGCGTCGTCCTGGCGGTCCAGCCAGTCGCCGCAGAGTCGCCCCGCAGCGCCGGCCTCGGGCCAAGGCCGGGGCGCTTCGGTATAGACGGCGAACTCGGCCAGCGGGCCGCCCGCCGCATGGGTCTGCAGCGCGCCGTCAAGCGCGCCG
>NZ_JAQOWX010000112.1:0-18646 GCF_028462495.1 Paucibacter sp. XJ19-41 | reverse complement strand
CGTCCGAACCGGGCCCTGGCCCGCTCGCTGGCGCGCGCGGTGGCCATGCCCGACGAATTCCGATTGATAGACGGCAGCGGCCGCGAGCGCTGGATGCGCTGCACCCGGCACCGGCTCAGCGCCGCCGACGCGCCCGAGCTGAGCCTGAATGTGCTGCAGGACCGCACCGCCGAGCAGGCCGCCCGCGAGCAGGCCGAGCGCGCCCAGACCGAGATGGAGCAGTGGTTCGAGCTGAGCCCGCTGCCCATGGTGCTGTTCGACGAGAGCGGCCTGCTGCTGCGCACCAACAGCGCCTTTGCCGAGCTGAGCCTGGCCAATCCGGCCAGCCTGCACGAGGCCGCGCCGGCGTTGCAGCAGCTGCTGGCCTGGAGCGCCGGCCGCCCACTGCCCGAGCTGCTGCAGGCCCAGCAGACCCTGCAGACCCAGGCCATGCTGATCGACCCCTCGGGCCGCACCCGCTGGATGCAGGGCCGGCTGCGGCCGCTGAGCGGCTCGGCCACGCAGACGCAGCGCCGCTTCATGGCGGTGCTGGAAGACCGCAGTCTGGAGCAGGAGCGCGACCTGGCCCATCAGCAGCTCGACGCCTTGATGGACACCGCCGGCGTCGGCCTGGCCACCTTCCAGCAGGACGCCGGCTGGCTGCGCCCGCGCAGCGGCAGCAGCAGCGGCGAAGGCAGCAAGCGCAACAGCCTGGCCGGCCTGCAGGGCGTGGGCCGCGACATCGTCGAGCCCGATTCGCTGCCCGAGTTCGAGCGCCTGCAACGCGCGCTGAAGACCGGCGACCGGGTCGAGGTGCGCTATGCGGTGCGCCATCCCGAGCTGGGCCGGCGCTGGCTGCTGACCCGGGTCGAGCCCGGCAAACTGGCCTCGGGTCAGCGCACCACCTCGGTCGTGACCCTGGACGTGACGGCCCAGCAGCAAGCCGAGCGACGCAACGAACAGCTGCTGCGCGAGCTCTCCACCATCATGGACAGCTCGGGCGTCGGCATGGCCTATCTGCGCGGCGCCCAGCTGCTGCGCTGCAATGGCGGCTTCGAGCAGATGCTGGGCCTGGACAGCGGCACCGCGCCGGGCACGCCGGTGGCGCGCCTGTTCGCGGCCCTGCCCAGCCTGGCCGAGCAGGTGCAGAACGCGCTGTCGGCGCTGGACGCCAGCCAGAGCTTCGAGGCCGAGTTCGTCCAGGTCGGTTCGGACCGCTGGCTGTCGCTGAGCCTGCGCAAGGTGCAGGGTCCGGCCGACGAGGCGGTGGCCGTGATCAGCGACATCAGCCGGCTCAAGGCCCAGCAGGCCCAGCTGGAAACCCTGGTGCAGGACCGCGAGCTGATGTTCAGCCTGTCCGATGTCGGCATGGCCATCCTGCGCCAGGGCAAGATCGCCCGCGCCAACGAGGCGCTGGCCAGCATGAGCGGCTACCGCATCGGTGAGCTCAACGGCCTGGACCACCGCGAGCTGTTCGACTCCGAATTCGACTACGAGCGCCAGAACCAGGCGATGCGCCAGGCGCTGGCCAGCAGCGGCCAGTGGCGCGGCGAGCGGCGCCTGCGCCGGCGCGACGGCGCGGGCCTGTGGATGCAGGTCAGCAAGCGGGTGATGCGGCCCGGCGCGCCGGACGAGGGCCTGATCGCGACCTATGTCAACGTCGACGACCGCTGGCGCGCCCAGCAGTCGCTGATGCTGCAGACCGAGCGCGAGCGCGCGGTGCTGGACTCGGTGCTGGTGGGCATCGTCACCGTCGGCCGTGGCGGCATCGAGTGGATGAACCGCTCGGCGCGGCGCATGTTCGGCGGCGACCTGATCGCCTTCGCCGGACAGCCGATGAGCATGGTGGCAACCCCTGACCCCGATCACCCCTTCCGCCAGACGCACTACCTCGACGAGCTGACCGAGGGCCAGGCCGAGACCTTCGAGTGCCGGCTGAAGGCGCGCGACGGGCGCGAGTTCTGGGTGGTCGGCAATGCGGTCGTGACCGGCGCCGAGCACAGCGGCCGCCAGCTGACCTATGCGCTGCTGGACATCGAGCGACGCCGCCAGGCCGAGGCCCAGACCCTGCAGGCCCAGGTCTCGCTGCGCCGCATCATCGAGGCCGCGCCGCTGGCCATCAGCCTGCACGACGCCAAGACCCTGGCGGTCGAGCAGATCAACCAGGCGGCCGCCGCGCTGGCCGGCCGCAGCGAGGCCGAGCTGATCGGCGCCAGCCCCGAGATGATGTTCGGCGCCGATCAGGGCGCCATCATCCGCAGCGATATGGAGGCGGCGCTGCGCGTCGACGATGTGACGCAGCGCGAGTACCGCATCAGCCTGCGCGGCGAGTCGCGCGTCTGGGACGCCCGCTATCTGCACCTGGCCGATGTGGCCGATGCCGGTGGCCTCAGCGAGCCCGAGCAGCTGCTGCTGGTGGCCAGCGACGTGACCGAGCACCGCGCGGCCGAGGAGGCGCGTCTGGCCGCCGCGATCGCGCAGCGCGAGCTGCTGGTGCGCGAGGTGCATCACCGCATCAAGAACAATCTGCAAGGCGTGGCCGGCCTGCTGCAGCAGATCGCCTCGCGCCGCCCCGAGGTGGCCGGCGTGATCAGCGAGGCGGTCGGCCAGGTGCAGGCGATTGCCCAGGTCTACGGCCTGCAGGTCGGCTCGACCGGACCCTTGCGCGTGCGCAAGGTGGTCGAGGCCATCATCGGCTCGGTGCAGCGCATGTCGGGGCGCACGATCGCGCTCAGCATCGAAGGGCCGCTGGCCGAGGACGTGCATCGCTGGGCCCTGCCCGAGGCCGAGTCCATCCCGATCGCATTGACCCTCAACGAACTGCTCAGCAATGCGATCAAGCACGGCAACCAGCAGGCCCTGCACTGCGCGCTGGTCTGCCAAACCGACCGGGTCAGCCTGCGCATCATCAATGAGGGCCGCCTGCCCGAGGGCTTCAAGCTGGCCAATGTGCCCGGCGGCGTGTCCGGCCTTGGCTTGGTGCGGGCCCTGCTGCCGCGGCGCAGTGCCAAGCTGAGTCTGGAGCAGGCGGGCGATCAGGTAGTCTGTCAGGTCGATCTGCTGCCGCCCAGTGTCAACCTGATGACCCCCTTGTGAGTTGAGTGACAATGCGTCAAACAGCGCGTTGCGCGGGCGAGGGGACTTCCTGGTGAGTTCAAAGGGCAAGATTCTTGTGGTCGATGATGACCGGCTGGTGCTGGCCACCCTGACCCATGGCCTGGCGCAGGCCGGCTACGAGGTCATCGACGCCGACAACGGCGACGACGCCATCCTGCTGGCCCGCGAGCACCGCCCGGACCTGGCCCTGCTGGACATCCGCATGGAAGGCATGAGCGGCTTCGATGTCGCCGCCTATCTGCGCGAGTACCTGCAGCTGCCCTTTATGTTTCTGTCGGCCTTTGCCGATGAGGAGACAGTCGCCAAGGTCAAGGCGCTGGGCGCGGTGGCCTATCTGGTCAAGCCACTGGACATCCATCAGATCGTGCCGGCCGTCGAGGCGGCATTTGCGCACCGGCCCGAGCGCAGCGCCGTGCCGCCGCGCCCGCTGCCGCCGCTCGAATCGGTGCTGGAGCAGGTCGTGCCGCTGGCGGTAGGAGTCCTGATGCACCGCTACTCGCTGTCGCGCCAGGAGGCGCTGGTGCGGCTGCAGAAGCTGGCCGACTCGGAAGGCCGCGCGCTGGCCGACTCGGCCCTGCGCCTGATCGAGGCGGTCGAGCTGCTGGCCTTGCCCGGCCGCTGAGGCCTCAGCGTGCCAGCGTGAAGTAAAAACGCGCGCCCTGGCCGACCTCGGACTCGGCCCAGATCTCGCCGCCATGGCGGTGCACGATGCGGCGCACCGAGGCCAGGCCGACGCCGGTGCCCTGGAAATCGCTGGCGCTGTGCAGGCGCTGGAACACGCCGAACAGGCGCTCGGCAAAACGCATATCGAAGCCGGCGCCGTTGTCGGCCACCATATAGACCAGCTCACCGCCCTGCTGCTGGCGCTCGAAGCTGATCTCGGTGTGCTCGCACTTGCCGCTGTACTTCCAGGCATTGCTGAGCAGGTTCTCCAGCACCATGCGCAGCAGGGTCGGATCGCCCTGCACCAGCATATCGGGCTGGATGCGCACCAGCGCACGGCGCTCCGGCGCGGCCCGACGCAGCTCCTCCACGACCAGCGCGGCCAGCTGCGAAAGATTGACCGGCTGGCGCTGCAGCGGCTGGGCCGCCAACTGGGTCAGCGACAGCAGCGCATCGATCATGCTGTTCATGCGCGTGGCAGCCCCCATCACGCGGTCCAGATGGTCGTTGCCGATGCGGTCCAGCAGGCGACCGTAGTCCTCCTTCAGGATGCGGGCAAAGCCCTCGACCACCCGCAGCGGCGCGCGCAAATCGTGAGAGACCGTGTAGCTGAAAGATTCATGCTCGGCCCGCGCGACCTCGGCCGCCTCGACCGCCAAGGTGGCCGGCACGGTGTCCAGCGCGCCCTGCGGCCACAGGCTCAGCAGGCTCATGCCGGCATGACCTGGCACCGGCGACAGACACAGCCACCAGGGCCCGCAGGCCAGGCCGGTGGCCGCGCCGGGCGCCAGAGCGGTCTCGCGGATCTCGGCCGGCAGCCCGTCCAGGCAGGCTAGCCAGGGCTGGTCGCGCAGCTGCTCGGCCGGCCGCCCCATCAACTGCGCCGCCGCCGCGTTCAGGTCCGCCAGCTGCGGGCTCTGGCCGGCCGGTCCGCGCAGCAGCCAGGCCGGCCCCGGTAGCGATTGAATCCAGCCGGTGTCGAAGACCTCGCGCGGCGCCGGCGCAGCGAGCAGGCCGGCGGCCTGCTGGTCCTGCAGCACCGGTGAACTCCGCGGCGAGGTCTGCGGCGAACTCAGCGGCCGCGCCGTGCCGATATGCCCGGCAAATCGGCCCTGCCCGTCCAGGCAGACCTGGGCCCGCAAGAGCCAGCGGCCCGAAAACTGCGCCGCCGCGCCGCTCTCCAGGCGCGCGCAGACCTCGACATCGTTGAACGGCGCCTCCTCCTGCAGACGCTGCAGCAGGCTGGCATGGCCCTCGCCTTCGGTCAGCGCGAAACGCTCCCACAGGGTTTCGGTCGCAGCCGCGCCCACCCAGCTGGAAGCCGGGGCCGCCTGCGGCGCGCGCCAGCGCACCAGATGGTGCTGCGCATCGGTCTGCCACTGCCAGTCGCTCTGCAGCTGCGAGAGCAGCTGGGCCTGACTGCGCGCCTCGCGCAGTGCCTCGCCCAGGCGCTGGCGAGTCAGACGCACGCCGATGTGCCAGCCCAGGGCCGCCACCGTGAGCAGCAGCAGGCCCAGGGCCAGCGCGCCACCGAGCAGCAGCCAGGACTGGCCATGGCTAGACGCGTCGGGCCAGGCCAGCCAGGCCAGCAGCAGCGCCGCCAGCGCAGCGGCACCCATCCACGGCCAGCGGCGCGAGGCGGAGCGAGCGTCACTGAGGCTGTTCATGCGCTGCATTGTATGTAGGCGCCCGAGGGGCAAGATCGCCACCAAACAACACTCAAGTCTGCGCGTCCGAGGTCGATAACCGACGCAAGATCCGTCGAGCCTTGCCCCGCGCCGGCCCTGCAATCAGCGCGCCACCAATGACAGCCAGCATGAAACCGCCGCCGCCCCACCATGAGCTTGCTTGAGGTCGACGACGTCGACGCCCAACCGGGCTGGCCCGCGCTGCTACCAGCGGGCGATGTCCAGGCCCTGACCGACCAGCTGCCGATCGGCCTGCTGGTGCTGGAGACCGGCCAGGGCCGGCTGCTGCACATCAATCGCGAGGCCGAGCGTCTGCTGGGGCTGCGCCGTGGCCAGGTGCTGGGCCGGCCCGCCGCACAGGCGCTGCCGGCCGCGCTGGCCGAGCTGTGCCAGGCCGCGCGCTGGCGTGCGCTGGAGAACGGCCACCATGCACCGCGCGAGGGCCTGCGCCTGAACACGCCGCTGGGCCCGCGCTGGCTGCAGCTGCAGCGCAGCCTGATCGCCTGGTCGGGGCTGCGCCGGCCGGCCGGCGTGCTGAGCCTGCAGGACGGCAGCCAGCAGCGCCAGCTCGAGCGCGCGCTGCAGGAGAGCGACACGCGCTTTCGCGAGGTCACCGAGGCCGTCAGCGAATGCCTGTTCGTCACGACACCGGACTGGGACCGGCTGCACTTCAGCTCGCCGCTGCTGCTGGACCTCTTGGGGCTCAGCACGGTGGACCTGAGCCAGGGCCCGCGGCTGTTCGAGCAGCGCATCCATCCCGAGGACCGGGCTTTGTATGCGCGCCGCCTGCCGGCCCAGGCCCAGGGCGAGGCCAGCGATATGGTGCTGCGCATCCAGCATCCGGCCAAGGGCCTGCGCTGGCTGCGGCTGCGCTGCCGCCCGCAGCGCCACCCCAACGGCCAGGACCTGGTCTACGGCATCCTGGCCGACATCAGCGACGAGCATCAGCGCCATCGCGAGCTGGCCCAGGCGCGCGATCAGGCCGAGGCCGCCAGCCTGGCCAAGAGCGAGTTCATGGCCAATATGAGCCACGAGATCCGCACGCCGCTCAACGGCATGCTGGGCATGACCGAGCTGCTGCTGGGCACCGAACTCAAGCCGGCCCAGCGTGTCTATGCCGATGCGGCGCTGCGCTCGGGCCAGGACCTCTTGCGCCTGGTCGACGGCGTGCTGGACTTCGCCAGCGCCCAGGCCGGCCGGCTCGACATCGACAGCCTGCCCTTCGACCCGGCGCAGCTGGCGCGCGACTGCCTGCTGCCCTTCGAGGCGCAGGCCAGTGCCAAGGGTCTGCAGCTGAGCTTGGACGACAGCCTGAAAGAGCCGGTCGGGCTGCCCGCCCTGGTGCTGGGCGATGCCGGCCGGATCCGCCAGGTGCTCGACGAGCTCTTGATCAACGCGCTCAAGTTCACCCGCAGCGGCTGGGTCAGGCTGGGTCTGGCGCTGCGGGACGGGCGGCTGTGCTGGAGCGTCAGCGACTCCGGCGTCGGCATGAGCGCGGCCGCGCTGCCGGCCATGCTCAAGCCCTTCACCCAGGCCGATGCCAGCCTGGCCCGCCCGCATGGCGGCACCGGCCTGGGCCTGGCGATGGCCGCCGAGCTGGCCCGGCTGATGGGGGCCGAGCTGCAGGCCGACAGCAGCCCCGGCCTGGGCTCGCGCTTCACGCTGAGCCTGCCGCTGCGGCTGCCGCCGGACACCAGCGGCCAGCACGGCGCGCTGGTGCTGGTGGTCGAGGACAACCCGGTCAACCAGCAGGTCAGCGCCGAGATGCTGGCCCGGCTGGGCTGCCGGGTGCAGGTCTGCGCCGACGCGGCCAGCGGCCTGCAAGCCTTGTGCGAACAGCGATTCGATCTGGTGATGATGGACATCCACATGCCCGGCATGGACGGCATGCAGGCGCTGAGCCTGTTTCGGCGCGGTGCCAGCGAGAATCACGCCTTCGTCAGTCCGCCCTCCACCCCGGTGGTCGCGGTCACCGCCAATGCGCTCGAGGGCGATGAGCAGAAGCTGCGCCACCATGGTTTTGATGACTATTTGCCCAAACCCTTCCGACTCGGCCAGTTGCAGGACATGCTGGTCCGTCGTCTCCCGAATGACAATAGGGTCCAGCAGGACGCCGCGCCGACCGAGCCCAAGGACCCACTGATGCCGCGCGATGGAAGCACCATGTCAACTCAGAGCCCCGCCACTCCCGCCACGCCCGTGCTCGACCCGCAGGCCATCGCCCGGCTGCGCGAGCTCGACCCGGGCGGCGGCAACAAGCTGCTGGAGCGTGTCATCGCCGCCTTCCTGAAGTCGCTGGAGCGGCTGCTGCCGGACCTCGGCCAGGCGCGCGCGCACCCCGAGAAGGGCCTGGACCTGGCGGCGGTGCGCCATGTCACCCACACCCTAAAATCATCCTCGGCCAGTCTCGGGGCGCTCAAGCTCTCCAAGCTCTGTGCCGATATCGAAACCATGGCGCGCAACGGTCAAACAGAAGGTTTGGACATCTTGCTGGACGGCATGCATGATGAAGTGGCGCGTGTGCGTGGGGCTTTGAACGAGTTATTGGCGAACCCTTGATGAATGCCGTGAGTCAAAACCTGGATGATGACCTGCCCGAGCAGCCGCGCGTGCTGCTGGTGGACGACGACGAGGTCAATCTCTTGCTGACCGCCATCGCCCTGCGCGAGCGCGGCTTTGACATCACCGAGGCCACCGGCGGCGAGCAGGCGCTGCGCATGATGGCCGAGTGGAGCCCCGACGTGATCGTGCTCGATGCGATGATGCCCGAGCTCGACGGCTTCGACACCTGCCGCCGCCTGCGCGAGATGCCGGGCTTCGAGTCGACCCCGGTGCTGATGCTGACCGGCCTGGACGACGAGGCCTCGATCAACCGCGCCTACCAGGTCGGCGCCACCGATTTCTTCGTCAAGTCGCCGCAGTGGAGCCTGCTGGCCGGCCGGCTGCGCTATCTCTTGCGCAGCTCGCGCACCCGCATTGAGCTGGAGCGCAGCAAGGCGCGGCTGGCGCGCGCGCAAGACCTGGCACGCATGGGCAGCTTCGAGTGGCACCGCGGCTCGGGCGGCTTTGTGCTGGCGGCCGAGGCGCTGCGGGTGTTCGGCCTGGGCAATCACGAGGCGCTGGACTTCATCGGCGCGATGCGCATGGTGCCGCGCGAGGAGCGCAAGCTCTTCCTGCACCTGCTGCGCGATGTGATCGCGCACAACTCGGTGCTGGTGACCGATCTGTCGGTGACCCTGCTGGACGGGCGCCAGCGCGTCATCCATATCGAGGCCGAGCCCGAGTTCAACGAGCATGGCAATGCCAGCGGCTACACCGGCGTGCTGCAGGACGTCACCGACCGCCGCATGGCCGAGGACCGTATCCGCCAGCTGGCCAATTTCGACGCGCTGACCGGCCTGCCGAACCGCCGCCAGCTGATCTGGCGCACCGAGCGGGCGATCGAGCAGGCGCGCCGCATGGGCCATGAGGTGGGCCTGCTGCTGATCGATCTGGACCGTTTCAAGGTCATCAATGACACCCTCGGACACGCCGCTGGCGACGAGCTGCTGATCGAGGTGGGCCGACGCCTGCGCGGCTGCGTGCGCCACTCGGACCAGGTCATCGAAGGCATGCTGGAGTCGGTCGGCGGGCGCTCGCACCGCACGCTGGAGGCGGTCGGCCGCCTGGGCGGCGACGAGTTCGTCGCGCTGCTGCCCGAGGTGGTCGACGAGCGCGATGCCGAGCGGGTCGCGCAGCGGGTGCTGGAGGCCTTGCGCGAGCCGATCTTCATCGCCGGCCAGGAATGCTTTGTCACCGCCAGCGTCGGCATCGCGATCTACCCGCGCGACGGCCTGACCATGGCCGATCTGCTGCGCAACTCCGACGTCGCGATGTATGCGGTCAAGAGCCAGGGCCGCAATGCCTCGGCCCTCTACACGCCCCAGCTCTCGGGCCGCGGCCGCGAGAACCTGGAGCTGGAGAGCGCGCTGCACAAGGCCATCGAGCGCGGCGAGCTGGTGCTGCACTACCAGCCCAAGATCGATGTGCGCGCGGCCCGCATGGTCGGCGCCGAGGCGCTGATGCGCTGGCAGCGCGGCAATGTGCTGGTGCCGCCGGGCGACTTCATCCCGCTGGCCGAGGAGACCGGGCTGATCGTGCCGCTGTCCGAATGGGCGCTGCGCGAGGCGGCCCGTCAGGCCAAGGTCTGGCAGCTGAATTTCGGCTTTTCAGACTCGATCGCGGTGAACCTGCCGAACCGGCTGTTCGAGCGCTCCGATCTGGTCGAGCACATCCACCAGTGCGTCAGCGCCTACGGCATCCCGCATCGCGCGATCCAGCTGGAGATCACCGAGACCGGGCTGATGAAGGATCTGCAGAACGTGATCCCGGCCCTGCACCGGCTCAACGAGGTCGGCGTTGAGATCTCGATCGATGACTTCGGCACCGGCTATTCCTCGCTGGCCTATCTGACCACCTTGCCGATCTCCGAGGTCAAGATCGACCGCAGCTTTGTGCGCGATCTGGGCATCACGCCGCAGAGCTCGGCCGTGGTCACCGCCATCATCGCGCTGGCCCGCTCGCTGGGCCTGCGGGTGATCGCCGAGGGCGTCGAGACCTTGCGCCAGATGGAGGTGCTGCACCGCCTGGGCTGCTCGGTGATGCAGGGCTTTCTGTTCAGCAAGCCGCTGCCGCCCGATGATCTGGAGCGCTGGCTGGCCCAGACCGTGCTGCCGCGCAAGGCGCCGTGGATCGCCCAGGCCAGCGCCGAGTTCGGCGCCGAGGCCCAGGCCGCCGCGCGGCCCACCGGCGGCCTGCTGCGCTGAGCGAGTCGCCCGCCATGGACGAGCGACGCCCCACACCACCGCGCGCGGCCAGCACCACCCTGCCACCGGCCCAGGTGGCCAAGGCGGCGCTGCATCGGCTGGCGCTGTCCAAGCAGGAACCGACGCCGGAGAACTATGCGGCCGCCTATGCCGCCGAGTCGGGCGCCGCGCCGCCGGCTGCGGCCGAGGCCCTGCCCGAACGGGTGCAGGCCTTGATGAACAAGCTGATGGCCATCGGCGTGGCCGATGCGCAGAGCCGGCTGGACATCAACAAGCTCTTGCGCGAGTCGCGCTGGGACGAGGCCTTGCGCCGGCTCGAGAAGCTGCAGCAAAGCGACGGGCCGGGCGCCCAGGCCGAGGCCATGGCCGCGCTGATGGAGCGCATGGTGCGCGGCCTGGAGCGCGGCGGCCGGCAGTGGACGGTGGCGCGCAAGAAGGACGGGCTGCAGCGCGTGCTGAGCAGCAACCGCAGCGACCCGCAGCGCCTGCTCGCGCGCCTGCAGCAGCTGGTGCGCAGCTGGGACTCCGATGTCGCCGACGCCAATATCGACACCCAGTTCGACGCCGGGGATGAAGAGGAAGAACCGGGCGGCACGCCCAGCCAGTTCTTCACCGACAGCGAGTTCGGCACCGATCTCGACGCGGCCGCGCCGGCTGCCGCGCCCGCCGCCAACAACAGCGCCGCGCTGCAGGCCTGGGGCGCGATCGGCGGCAGCCTGCAGGGCACGGTCGAGCATGCGCTGCGCCTGCCCGAATCCGATGACGCGATGATCGCCGAGCTGCTGGGCCAGCTGCAGGCCGCCCAGCTGGAGCTCAGCATCCATGGCGCCGATGCCTCGCGTGCCGAGGCGATGGAGGCCTTGTGCGTGCGCGCGCGCCGCCTGCTGGACCACCGCCACCATGTGTTCGGCGCGCTTGGCGGCCTGTGCCGCGAGCTCAGCGCCAGCCTGGTGGAGCTGGCCGAGGATGACTCCTGGGCCCATGGCCAATGCGAGGCGATGAACAACACGCTGGAGCTGGGCCTGTCGGCGCGCGGCGTGCGCTCGGTGGCCGAGATGCTCAGCGGTACGCGCGAGCGCCAGCGGGCGCTGCGCGAGGAGCGCGGCCGGGCCCGCGATTCGCTGAAGTCGCTGATCCACAAAATGCTGGCCGAGCTCGGCGAGCTGGGCGAGCACACCGACCGCTTCCAGCACAGCGTGGGCCGCTATGCCGATGTGATCGAGAAGGCCGACAGCCTGGAGAGCCTGGCCGGCGTGGTGCGCGAGATGGTGGAGGAAAGCCGCAGTGTGCAGTCGCTGGTGCAGCAGACCCAGGCGCGGCTGAGCGCCGAGCACGACAAGGCCAGCAGTCTCAGCAAGCGTGTCAACGAGCTGGAGAGCGAGCTCAAGCGCCTGTCCGACGAGGTGCAGACCGACCAGCTGACCCAGATCGCCAACCGCCGCGGCCTGATCGCCGCCTTCGGCATCGAGCAGGCCAAGCTGGAGCGCCAGTCCGATCAGGAACCCAGCCAGCTGGCCCTGGCCCTGCTGGACATCGACAACTTCAAGAAGCTCAACGACTCGCTGGGCCACGCCGCCGGCGATATGGCGCTGAAGTCACTGGCCGAGCGCGTCTCGGCCTCGCTGCGCCCCGGCGATATGGTGGCCCGCTACGGCGGCGAGGAGTTCGTGCTGATGCTGCCCAACACCCCGCTGGACGAGGCCCAGCAGGTGCTGACGCGGCTGCAGCGCGCGCTGTCGATGGCGCTGTTCATGCACGAAGGCAAGGACGTCTTCGTCACCTTCTCCGCCGGCGTCACCCCCTACCGCCCCGGTGAAACCCTGGAAGCTGCGCTCGACCGCGCCGATGTGGCGCTGTATGAGGCCAAGCACACGGGGAAGAACAAGGCGTGTGTGGCGCCGTGAGGCGTGGGGTTGGCGGGCGAAATCCGCACGCAGTGAGAAGGGTCAAGGCGAGACGCGAACCCTGCTAATGGCTGCCGGATGTAGACCGACTCTGCTGCTTCACCAATTCTGACGACCAAATTATTGGCATCTAGGTAATTCCGAGCATCTGGTCGAGGTGCAAGTTACGCGAACATCTTTGCGGCTTTAGCGCATTTGGATGACCGGCGATAGGCACAAGGACGGGGGGCGATCAGAAGACGCCGTACCGACGGTGTAGACCGCCTGTAAATCGAGCTTGCAAAAGGGTTAGGCTATGTCGCGACACGTCCGGGAGACTGTGCTTGAACTCCTATTGGAGTACGTCCTCATAACTTTGCCTGTCCTAGTATATGTAAGCTTGGAGGCCCTACATCATCAGAGCGTTGCTTACCTAACAACGTCTCCCGAATGGTCGGTAGCTACTATGTTTTTGCTGCTGCAGACGTTCAGGTTGCAAAACAAGGGGGCAGCCTCGGTCCTATCCAGACAGTTCGGTGAACTACTAGTAGTGGCGCTTTTGATATTCGTGATTGCTGCAAGTATCAACCTCTACATGTCGATGCATACGACTCCCTTGACCTGGGGGCTTATCGCGACCAAGTGGACACTTTTCGTGGCAGCGAGCATCGTGTTTGTTTACATCGCAGGAGCAGCTATCTACGCCCGAGGACTTAAGCTATGAGCACATCTTCTGCGCTACCTGATACCCCAAGGAGCAAGCGCCCTTTAGGAAGCGATGCCGCAGAGCGAGACACACGATTTGATGAGCACTTCGTCCGCACTCCAAAGTTCGCCAGGCTTTCGCATGTCGAATGCGCTATCGTCATCGGCGCGAAAGGCAGCGGAAAGACGGCGTTGATGAAGGCACTAGCAAGCGTCTATCGCGCTAACTTCCGAGCGGTTCACTCCGTCAAACTCAATGAGCTGAAATTCGGACCACTTTTTACGTCGATCAAGCGCCTACATGATGCCAGCGACCATGGCGTGGTAGCGATCGCTCGATCAATGTGGCAAAACGTTATCGCTATTTATTTACTTGAGGGGGCGCTTGAGTCAGGCTTGCTGCCCAAACGATTACGCACTGACATTAGGAAATATCTGCTCAGTGTTGGCCACCTGAACACCCAAGCGACCGAAAAGCTCAACAGCCATTTGGAGCGGGTTTGGCAACTCATAGTCAATTGGTCCGGCAATGACCAGGTCCCGACCAAGCTCGCACATGGACTGAATGCCAAGCAGCATTCACTCATCTCGGCATTCCCGGGTGACGAGCGTCTGGAGAAACTCTTGGCGCAGGTGCTTCAGCAGCACAGTGCTGAAGCAGACAAGCCATTTCTTCTGTGCTTTGACGGACTGGACTCGGTGGTCGAGCACTCTCTCGAGTCACGAGACATACTTTTCGCTGGGCTGATTGACGCCGCCTACAAATGTGTGACAGATCCGATCTTCCAGCAGCAACTCTCACTCAAAATCCTGCTACCCAAGGAACTAGCACACAACGCACGTCGCCACCTTCGAGATCTCGACAAGATTGAGCAGTACATGGAACCAATTCATTGGGACCGGGAGAACTTGGCAGAGTTCATCCGAAAACGTCTGGAGGATCATCTAAAGGCCAAGGACCGCTCCTTCGAGGAAGTCTGGCGGGAGTTTTTTCCGGACAAAATTCGCAACGAGGCTCATGGCATCGACGAGGATTCGTTCTACTACATACTTCGTCACACGCTTTACCGGCCTCGACAACTACTGCTGCACGTACAGTGGCTACTAGACAAGTGGGACATAAAGCCGAATGCATCATTTCGCATCGATCCTACCTTCGTAATGAAAACAGTAAGTGATCGCAACAATAAGCTGAGCGAGTACGTAGTTAATGAACTGCGACTAGACTTCCCGAATTTAGATCACTTCCTTCGTTCCTTCAAGGGCGTGTCTTGCACCCAGCGCTGGTCCGAAGTGAAATCCAGAATGGAAATGCACTTGGGCGTACAAGGCGAGGAACTCGATGCAAGCTTCACCGACCTATATAACTACGGTCTGTTCGGCATCCTTAAGGAGGCGTCTCAACGGGAATCTCGCAATATCGGCCGCTTCGAGTTTGGCTTCATGACACCCGAAGTTGACTCGAACGTGGCGAGCCAACTGAACGACCAATCAATGATCGCGCTTGCACCGATGCTGAAAGAATATAGCGGCTGTAGGACTTCAATCTGCGGGGTCGTCGTTCCGGTGGAGTGAATTTCGGAGATTTGATAGTCACCAATAACATCCCCAACCTGCTTGAAGGTCTTAGTCGATACTCAAAGCCATGGACTTCTGCATTGATAACATGACTTTCACAAAGCAGCCTTTGCCGACTTGCCGCGGGCCGCGGGCCAGCATAGCGCCCCGGTAAAGCGCAGCCGGAACGGCGGCGGCGAAACTAAAGCCCCTCAAAAATTAAACGCCAACCTCAATCCCCCCCAATGCCGCCCCGCCACCATGATCGGTGCGGCGACTTCCTTGAGGAGGACGAAGCGGCCGCCGCCCATGTCGCGGCGGTAGGTCTGTAGCAGGAAGGGGCGCTGGTTGCGGGCGGAGGCCAGGCCGGTGCGGTCGTTGAAGATGCGGCGGTAGCGGCTGTTGGCGGTGTTCCAGACCACGTCGCCACTGCGCTGCGGCTGGTTGTACTTCTTGTTGTGGGTGGCCACATAACCGTTGCGGTCCACCGCGATGCAATACACCACCTTGTCGCTCAGGCTCAGCAGCCGCTCCTGCACCGCCGGGAACAGGCGGTCGGCCAGCTCGGTGAAGGGGGTCAGGTGTTGCGGCGGGTTGCTGCCGTTGATCGGGCGGTAGTGCTCGTCGAACAGTTGCTCGATGCGGATCGCGCCGGATGCCACCGCCTGCTCCAGCAGCGCGGCGATCTCGGCGGCGGCCTGCTGGGCGCCGCGGATCAGCGGCGAGTCCTCGACCTCGACGCCGGACTCGGCGATCTGCTCGATCAGCTCTTCCGACAGGCGCAGAAAACGCTCGCTGCAGGCATAGGCCTTGCTTAGGCCGGCCACGGCCTGCTTGACCTCGCCCTCCAGCACGGCGGCGCGCTCGTTCAGGCTGGCCGTGGTCAGGCGGCTCTGCTCGGCCGAGCTCGAGATCAGGCCGACATCCTTCTCGACATCGCCGAAGGCCGCATGGATGCTGCTCTTGCCGGCGTGGGCATCGTCGCTGGCCAGTTCGCGGCTGAAGGCGTCGATGCGCGCGTCGAGCGCCGCGATCGAACCGATGATGGATTTGGAGGAGGCCTCGACCCGGCCCGCCAGGTCCTTGACCGCATCGGCGACGACGCCGAAACCACGCCCGGCCTCGCCGGCGCGCTTGGCCTCGACCGAGGCATTGAAGGCGACAAGACGGGTCTGCAGCGCGATCTGGGTGATCTGGCCGGCGGCGTCCGAGACATCGCGCAGGGTCTGGACGATGCCACCGACCTCGGCGCCGACACCGGCCAGCGCGCTGCGGGCGCGACCGACCGCCTCGCGGGTCAGCCGGGTCGAGTCACCGATGGCTTGCTGGGATTGCTGGACCTGGCCCAGCTGGCCGGCCAGGGCCTGCATGGCCTGGCCCTGGGCCTCGACGATCTTCTGGGTGTCTTCGAGCACGCCACGCACCTCGGCGGCATCGCGGCCCAGTGTCGAGACCGAGCGCGACAGGCGCTTGACCACCTCCAGGCCGGCGCCGGGCGCGGCCGGGCCAGGCTCGGGCATTGCAGCGTCGGGATGCCGACGCAACCAGTCGAACATGCTGAGTCCCCTCCGGCCGCATCGTGTGGCGGCCTGCCGTCGGTGCCGCTCGCGGCGGCGTCGTTTTGTCTTACCAGTCGCGCAGCTTAACGCGCAAACGGGCGATCGACTGGCTGTGCAGCTGGCAAACGCGCGACTCCGTGACCTTGAGCACGGCCGCGATCTCCTTGAGATTCATGTCGTGCTCGTAGTACATGCTCATCACGAACTGCTCGCGCTCGGGCAGGTTCTTGATGGCCGCCACCAGGGCCTCGCGCATGCGGTGGTCCTGCAGCAGGGCCACCGGGGTGTTGCTGTCGTCGACGACATGGCGGTCCAGATAGTCTTCGTCGCCCTCGTCGCCGCTCATGTCCTCCAGAAAGACCAGCTGGGTGCCGCGCACCTTGCCGAGCAGTTCCTGGTACTCGAGCAGGCTGATGCCCATCTCGACCGCGATCTCGCTTTCCTGCGGCGCCCGGCCGAGCTTTTGCTCCAGCTTGTGAACGGCGCTCTCGATCGAGCGCTGCTGGCGGCGCGTGCCGCGGCTCATCCAGTCGCCGCCGCGCAGCTCGTCGAGCATGGCGCCGCGGATGCGCTGGGTGGCAAAGGTTTCAAACTGCACGCCCTGGCCGGTGTCGAAGCGGCTCAGCGCATCGGTCAGGCCGATCAGGCCGACCTGGATCAGGTCATCCAGCTCCACATTGGCCGGCAGCTTGGCAATCATCTGATGCGCCAGGCGCCGCACCAGCGGGCTGTACTGCTTGATCAGGGAGGAGTTATCGAGTCGACCTTTGGCGGTGTACATCATCTGCTCCAGCGACTGTTCAAACGGCGGCCATGGCGGCACGTGCGCCGCGCAGCATCGGCCGCAGCGGCAAGGTGTCGGCGGCGGATTCCAGCAAGGCTCCGGGCGGCGCGGCCATCAGCAGCTCGCGCGCCAGATGGCGCAGCTCGGGTGCCATCGGCGCGCTGGCCGGCTGGCGAGGGTCCAGGCAGGCCCAGTCGCGCAGCACCGCGCCGAGAAAACCGTCGGCGCAGCTGCTGATCTGCTGGGCAATGCGCTCGGCCAGGCGCAGCTGCGGCGGGCAGGCCAGCAGCAGGCTGTAGACCATCAGGCCGGCACGCTGGGTCAGCCACTTCATGCCGGCATAGGCATGGGTGACGCTTTGCGAATCGGTGTCGGCCAGCAGCACCGGGCGCAGCTCGCGCTGGGCCACCATGCGGGCCAGCTCGGCCGCGCTGGCATGCAGGATCACGACATCGGCAAAAGGCGCCGCGTCGGTGACCGCTTCGAGAAACTGGGCGGCCGAGCCATGGGCGTTGATATGGCGCAGCGGCAGGCCGCGAGCGGCCAGATAGGACACCTGATCGGACAGGCGCTCGACGCAGGCGGCCAGGTCCACCGCCGCCAGCTCGGCCGGCTGCGGCGACAGCTCGCCGGCATCGACCACCAGCGTGTGCAGACCCAGCTCGGCGAAGGCGGCGCACAGGCCTTCCAGCAGCGCGCCGCCGTTGACCACATGGGGGTTGCTCAGCACCGGGATGAAGCGCACGCGCGAGGCCGCGAACAGGCGGCGCAAGCCGTCGGCCTGGTCTTGCGGGGCGGTGTGGCGATAGGAGTTGCGCATCATGATGGGTGGGGCTCAGTAAGCGCCGAAGGCGGCCGGACGGGCGGCCTGGGCGTTATTGGCGGCGGCCAGCGCGGGGCCTCCGGCGAAGATCAGGTTCACATCGGCGCTGTCGACGCGCCAGGCCGGGGCGGCGGCATTGCGCAGCGCGCGCTGCACCAGGGCCGGGGCCGACAGGCGGTGCCAGTCCTCGGGCACGCGCTGGCCGTTGGTCACGCCCAGCACCTTGAGCTTGTGGCGTATCAGCGTGTCCAGCGCCGGGGCCAGCTTGACGGCCTCGTCGATCTTGGACAGCACCACGCCCATGCATTCGCTGGCGCGCCAGGCCTGGGCCACGTCCTCGATGGTCTCGCCCTGCTGGGCGGCGTTGAGCACCAGGATCTTGCGCAGGCTGGGGTGCGACAGCATGTCCAGCAGCTCGGTGGTACGGCTGTCGCGCTGGGCCATGCCGGCCGTGTCGATCAGCACCATCTTCTTGCCCGACAGCAGCTCCAGCAGGTCTTCCAGCGAGGTGCGGTCATGGGCGGTGTGCACCGGCACGCCGAGGATGCGGCCATAGGCGCGCAGCTGCTCGTGGGCACCGACGCGGTAGGCGTCCAAGGTGATCAGGCCCAGCTGGCCGGCGCCGTGGCGGGTCGCGAAGGCGGCGGCGATCTTGGCCGAGGTGGTGGTCTTGCCGACACCGGTGGAGCCGATCAGCGCGAACACGCCGCCCTGCTCTTCCAGCGCCGGGTTCTGCTCGTCGGTCTGCAGATTGCGCGACAGCACATTGGCGGCCCAGCTGCTCTCGTCGGCGGTCTGCTGCTTGAAGTCGGCCGGCAGGCCTTCGACCAGCTTGCGGGTCAGCGCGGGCGAGAAGCCGGCGTCCAGCAGCTTCTGCGTCAGCCGGGCCTGGGCCGGCTGGCGCTGCAGCTTCTCCATGAAGGCCAGCGCGCCGAAGCGCTCCTCGATCAGGCCCTTCATCGAGCGTAGCTCGTTCATCATGTCTTGCTGGTCGCGGCGGCTGGCGCCGGCGCTGGCCGCCAGATCGGGCACGGCCGGGGCGCTGACGCGGATCTCGTCGCGCAGCACCGGCGGGCTGCGACG
>NZ_JAQOWX010000111.1:0-18727 GCF_028462495.1 Paucibacter sp. XJ19-41 | reverse complement strand
GCCAGTCAGGAGCGGGCCTGGCAGGACGTCTATGTGGCGGGGCGGCCGCAGCTGCAGCAGGGCCGCCATCCGGCCGAGGAGCGGATCCGGGCCGATTTCGCGGCCTGCATGGCGGAGCTCTGGGGCAAGCCCTGACCCCTCCCCTGAACCCGGGACTTGTTGCGCGGCGGGCCTTTCTTTCCTGAGGGCTCCGCAGTACGCTATTCGCACACCTGTCGTTGGGTGGTCCGGAGGTCCCATGCTGGCTCTGCACCGATTCACGATCCGCGCCCGGCTCTATGCCCTGTCCGCGCTCTCGATGTTGGCGATGCTGGTGATCGGAGGCAGCGGGCTGTGGAGCCTCTCCGAGGCCCGCGATCAGTTCGCCCACTATCAGAACAATGATGTGGCCTCTCTGGTCGTGCTGGCCGAGATCCGCGCCGGGGTCGGCAATCTGCGCCGCTACGAGAAGGACTTGCTGATCAACCTCAGCGACGCTGCGGCGGTGGCTCGCTACAAGAAGGACTGGGACGGCGCCTACGAGCGTGTCACCCAGGGCCTGGCGTCCATCGCCAAGCTGGATATCGCGCCCAAGATCAAGGCCTTGCCACCGCAGATGCTGCAGTCGCTGGAGGGCTATAGAAACGGCTTCCAGGGCATCCATCGCGATGTCGCGGCCGGCGCCTTTGCCGACACCGCTGCGGCCAATAAGGCGACCGAGCCGATCAAGGGACCGGTGCGCGCGCTCGACAAACAGCTCGGCGAGATGACCGAGCTGATCGAGCAGCATTCGGCCGAGGAGGTGCAGCGCCTGGCTGCGCAGGAGGCGCGTATCCGGCTGGCGCTGAACCTGATCATGGCGGTGGCCGTTGCCGTCATCGGCACCTACACCTTCTTCAATATCCGCTCCATCTTGCAGCCGCTGAAGGCGGCCGTGTCCAGCGCCGAGCAGATCGCGCGCCATGACCTCAGCGAGCGCATCGATGTGGCCGGGGCCGACGAGACCGCCGCCGTGATGCGCGGCGTGGCGGCGATGCAGGGCTCGCTGAGCTCGGTGGTCAGCGGTGTGCGCAGCGCCACCGACAGCATCGCGACGGCCTCGCGCGAGGTGGCGGTGGGCAGCCAGGACCTGAGCATGCGCACCGAGCAGGCGGCCTCGAATCTGGAGGAGACCGCGTCGGCGATGGAGGAACTGACCGCCAGCGTCACACACAACGCCGACTCGGCCCGCCAGGCCAATCAGCTGGCGTTGAACGCGGCCGAGGTGGCCAAGCGCGGCGGCGCGGTGGTCGGCGAGGTGGTCAGCACCATGGGCCGCATCTCGGCCTCGTCCAGCAAGATCAGCGACATCATCTCGGTGATCGACGGCATTGCCTTCCAGACCAACATCCTGGCGCTGAATGCGGCCGTCGAAGCGGCGCGAGCCGGCGAGCAGGGGCGCGGCTTTGCGGTGGTGGCCGGCGAGGTGCGCACCCTGGCCCAGCGCAGCGCCGAGGCGGCCAAGGAGATCAAGGCCCTGATCACCGCCAGTGGCGAGAACGTCGAGAACGGCGCCCAGCTGGTCGAGCGGGCCGGCCACACGATGCAGGAGATCATGGGAGCGATCGAGCGGGTCAGCGGCATCGTCTCCGAGATCAGCAATGCCACCAGTGAGCAAAGCACCGGCATCAACCAGATTGGCCAGGCGATCGCCAATCTCGACCAGATGACGCAGCAGAACGCGGCCCTGGTCGAGGAGTCGGCGGCCGCCGCGCAAAGCCTGCAGATGCAGGCCGACGAGCTGGCACGCTCGGTGTCGGTGTTCAAGCTGGCCTGAGCGGCCACCCCCCGATCAGCCGCTGCAGACCCGGTCGCGACCGCCGCGCTTGGCGGCATAAAGGGCGCGGTCGGAGCGCTCCTGCAGCAGCCGGGCCTCGGCCGGCGGTTCGCCGGCCGCCAAGCCGATGCTGACGCGCACCCGCAGCCCCGGGGCGACCTGCCCCCAGGGGTAGTCGGCGACGGCCTGGCGCAGCCGCTCGCAGATCTCCAGCGCGCGGTCTGGCTGCGTGCCGACCAGGGCGATCACGAACTCCTCGCCCCCGACCCGGGCCAGCAGGTCGGCGCTGCGCACCTTCTGACGCAGCAGCTGGGCCAGTTGCTGCAGCACGCGGTCACCCACCCCGTGGCCGAAGTCGTCATTGACCTGCTTGAAGTGGTCGACATCCAGCATTGCCAGGCTGATGGGTTTGCCGGCCTGGCGAGCCCCTTCAATCAGCAGCGGCAGGGCGAACTCGGCATGGCGCCGGTTGTGCAGACCGGTCAGCACGTCTTCGTGCGCCGCACGATCCAGCGCGGCCGCCTGGTCGCGCAGGCGCAACTGGTCACGCTCGAGCTGGCGGGCACGCTTGCGCTCGCGCTGCACATCCTGCATCGCATGCTCGGCGCGGGCATGGGCCTGCTCGACCTCCTGGCGTATCAGCATCACCTCGGTCTGCACGGCCATGGTGTCGCGCGCGGTCTGCCTCTCCAACTCGGTGTGGCGTTCCAGATGGTCTAGCGCAGCGCGGTAGTCGCCGCAGGCCTTGTGGGTTTCATACAGTGAATAGATCAGTCCACGCAGCAGCTTGGGTGGCAGACGGTCGCGCTGGTTATCCATCAAGGTCTGCAACTGCCGCAGCGCCGCATCGATCTGGCCGGTGGCTTTCAGTATCAAGGCTCTCTGCACGGTGGCCTGCAATTGCAGCGCCAGATAGCCATGCTGGCGCGCGAGGGCTTCAAACTCGTCGAGCAGTGGCCGAGCCGCCGGGTACTCTTCGCAGCCCAGCAGGGCTTCGACCAGGTTGGACACCGCCACCGCCACCTGAAAGTGACTGCCCGAGGCTCGCGCCTGCGCAGTGGCCTGCTCAGAGAGCTTGCGTGCCTGCGTGCGGGCAAGCTCGAGCGCCTCGGCGTCCTGGCGACGGTGCGCCTCGGTGCGCCGCGACAGCCAAAAGTAGGCCAGGTTGTTGAGGCAGGAGAAGCTCAGCTCGCTATTGCCTTGCGTCAGCGCGATCTCCAGCGCCTGCGCCGTGGTGTCGCAGGCCTGGGCGGGGTTGTCGAGGCTGGAGTAGGCCACACCGATACGGTTCAGCGCCCAGGCCTCGCGCACCGAGTCGGCGCTGCTGCGGGCGCAGGCGAGCGCCCGCAGCCCGCATTCCAGCGCGTCGCGGCCCATCAGCAGCTGCGCATAGACAAAGGACAGCGAGGTCAGGGCATCGGCCTGCACGGCCGCGTCGCCCAGGTGCTCGGCCAGCGCCACCGCTTCGCTGGCGCAGCGCACGCTGGCCTGCAGATTGCCCAGCCGCGGGTAGTCATGGGCCAGTTGGGCCAGCACACGTGCTCTGCCGCGCTGGTGGCTGGCCGGGCACTGCAGCAGCGCTATGCTGAGTCGCTCGGTGGCGGCCTGATAGTCGCCGCGGGCCGATTCGGCCAGGGCGGCGGCCACAGACTCTTCAAATGGCTTGAGACCCATGGTCCGAGCATAGACCAAGCCAGGGCTCAACCGCCGCGCACAAAGTCGCGCAGCTCGGTGGCCATGCGCGCAAGCGAAGGCTGGTGGATGTACATCATGTGACCGGCCTCGAAGTAGCTGACCCGGATCTGGCCCTGCAGCGGCTCGCGCAGGCCCAGATGGGCCAAGGTGTAATCGCCGGCCGCATGCGGGGTGGCGAGGTCGTAATAGCCGCTGGCCACATAGACCCGCATCGCCGGATTGGCATGCAGCGCGCGGCGCAGGCTGTCGCCGACGCTGAGGTATTTGTTCTCGTAGCCTTTCCAGGCCCAGCTCTTCCACAGCGGTGCATGCAGCAGATAGGGCTGGTCGCCGGTCCAGCCCAGGCGCTCGTGCAGCAATCGATTGATGCCGGTGGCATAGGCGCCGATCAGATTGTTCATGCCGGCATCGTCCTCGGGGTGCTCGCCGGCGTCGTCCCGGTCCAGCCCCAGGAAACGGCTGTCCAGCCGGCCCACGGTCTGACCGCGCGCGCGCAGCAGCTCCTTGAAGAAGCGGAACTCGGTGGGGCGCAGGTCGCAGCGCAGCACATACTCGGCGCTCAGGCCGCTGTGCAGCGCCACCTGATCGGCCACATGGGCGCGCTCGGCCGGCGTCAAGCGGCTGCCCTGCATCAGCGCCAGCCAGTAGTCGCCGTTGGCAAAGGTCTCGGCCTCGGCGACGATCTGCTTGAGCGGCTTCTTCTGCTGCGCCGGCCGCAGCGCTTTGTGATACCAGGCGGTGGCAGCATAGGTGGGCAGATACAGCGGGTAGGGCAGCTCGTTGCCGGCGTCGAAACTGAGGGTCTGGAAGTCCAGCGCCAGCGAGACCAGCATCAGTCCGTTCAGATGGACATCATGCTTTTCCTGCAGATGGCGGGCGAGGCCAGCTGCGCGTGTCGTGCCATAGCTTTCGCCGATCAGGTACTTGGGGCTGGCCCAGCGGCCCCAGCGCGTCAGGTAGAGGCGGATGAACTCGCCGACCGCATCGAGGTCGCGCTGGTAGTCGTGGAACTCGGCGGCCTTCTGGCCCTCGGCCATGCGCGACAGGCCGGTGCCGACCGGGTCGATGAAGACAAGATCGGACTCCAGCAGGAGGCTGAACTCGTTGTCGACCAGGCCGTAGGGCGGCGCGCCACAGTGGCCCATCTCATCGGTGGGCACGCGCTGAGGGCCGAGGATGCCCAGGTGCAGCCAGACGCTGCTGGAGCCCGGCCCGCCATTGAAGCTGAAGCTCAGCGGGCGGTTCTCCGGCTTCTTGGGGTTCTTGAGCGTGTAAGCGATGAAGAAGACGCTGGCACGGGTCTTCTCGCCCTTGTGCTCCCCCTCCTTGATCTCGATCTCGCGCAGCAACAGGGTGCCGCAGGTGGCGCTGTACTCCAGCGTCTTCTTGCCGATGCTGAGCTTGTGCTCGGTCGTCACCAGGCGCTCGACCATGGGCGCGCCTCTGTCCTCGACCTTGATACCGGCCTTGTCCTCGTTCGTCATCGTGTCGCTCTCCGCGGCTGGTTACAGTGCTGACCATGCACTCTAGCGCCCCTCTCGCCGATCCCTTGTTGCTGGGCGTCGATTTCAGCAGCGCGCCGACCCGGCGCAAACCCATCACCGTCGCACTGGGCCGGCGCCGGGGCCAGGTCTTGCTGCTGGAGCGGCTGGAGGCGCTGGACAGCTTGCCGGCCTTCGGCGAATTCCTGCAGCGCCCCGGCCCCTGGCTGGGGGGCTTCGACTTTCCTTTCGGCCTGCCACGCGAGCTGGTGCAGAGCTTGGACTGGCCGCAGCAATGGCCGGCGCTGATCTCGCACTATGCGGCGCTGACGCGCGCCGAGATCCGCGCGCAGTTTGCGGCCTTCTGCGACGCGCGTCCGGTCGGCGCCAAGTTTGCCCACCGCGCCACCGACGGGCCGGCCGGTGCCTCGTCGGCGATGAAGTGGGTCAACCCGCCAGTGGCCTATATGCTGCATGCCGGTGTGCCGCTGCTGCTCGGCGCCGGTGTCCATCTGCCGGGCCTTCATCCGGGTGATGCGAAGCGGGTCGCGCTGGAGGCCTATCCGGGCCTGCTGGCGCGCGAGCTGATCGCGCGGCGCTCCTACAAGAGCGATGACAGGGCCAAGCAAAGCGACGAGCGCCTGATCGCGCGCAAGGACCTGCTCGAAGCGCTGGAGCAGGGCCGCAGCCGGCTGGGGCTGCGCCTGAAGCTCAGCCACGCACAGCGTGATGCGCTGGTGGCTGACGCCAGCGGCGACCGGCTCGATGCGGTGCTGTGTCTGATGCAGGCGGCCTGGGCGCAGGACCGTGAGGGCTATGGTCTGCCGCCAGCGATCGATCCCTTGGAAGGCTGGATCACCAGCGCCTGAAACAAATTCAAACACGGCCGGCGCGTGCCGGCGGACAACCGCGCATGCGGCTGCGGCGTTGATGAACCAACTCACAAAGGGAGCATATTTTGAGTCTTGCAACAATCCTGCGACAGGGCTGGACCGCCCTGGTCCTGATGCTGATGCTGGCCGCCACGGCGAGCGCGCAGCGGGGCCGTGACGACGACGGCGAATACCAGATCCTGCAGGCCCGCTATGGCACGGCACAGCACCATGTCGACGTCACCCAGCAGCTCAAGCAGTTGGCCCGCCAGGATCGGCGCTTCAAGCTGGTCAACGATGTGTTCGGCGTTGATCCCGATCCGGGTCGCCGCAAGACCCTGCGCATCTTTGCGCGCGGGCGCGACGGCCAGCAGCGCACCTTTGAGTACGAGGAGTACAGCCAGGTGGACGGCTCGCAGTTCACCGGCTGGGGGCGCGGTGACTGGGGCCACGGCGGCTGGTCAGGCGGCTGGGGCGACGGCTCGTCCGGCGGCGGGCGTCCGCAGGGGCGCGATGATGACGGCGAGTACCAGATCCTGCAGGCCCGCTACGGCACGGCGCAGCACCATGTCGATGTCACCCAGAAACTCAAGCAACTGGCCCGCCAGGACCGACGCTTCAAGCTGGTCAACGATGTGTTCGGCGTCGATCCCGATCCGGGTCGCCGCAAGACCTTGCGCATCTTCGCGCGCGGCCGTGACGGCCAGCAGCGCACCTTCGAGTACGAGGAGTACAGCCAGGTGGACGGCGCGCAGTTCACCGGCTGGGGACGCGGCGACTGGGGCCACGGCGGCTGGTCGGGCGGCTGGGGCGGTGGCCGTGACGATGGCGATGAGCCCCAGGCCGGCGGCGCGCGGCTGCGCATCATCAGTGCCCGCTATGGCTACGGGAGCAATACCGTGGATGTCAGCGACCGTCTGCGCGAGTTGGTCCGGCGCAACCGCCTGGAGCTCCGGGTGGACAACAGCCTGGCCGGCAGCGACCCGGCGCCCGGTCGACGCAAGACGTTGACGCTCACCTATGCACCGGAGGGTGGCGATGTTCGGCAGGTGAGGGTGAACGAGCGCGATATGCTCCGCGTGCCTTGAACGCTCCGGGTCCTCTGGGATAATCTCGACATAGAGACAGTTGGAGCCGGCAGTGACCCTTGCGAAACCAGCGGATGCGGTGGATCGCATCCTGCAGCAGTGGCGGCGTGAGCGGCCCGATCTGGACGTGGCGCCGATGGGCACGATTGGACGGGTCAAGCGCTGCTCCGCCTTGCTGCAGCAGCGCCTGGACCAGGTGTTCGCCAGCTTTGGCATGAGTGCCTGGGAGTTCGATGTGCTGGCCACGCTCAGGCGGGCCGGCGCACCCTTCTGTCTGGCGCCGACGGCGCTGTTCCAGCAGCTGATGGTCAGCTCCGGCACGATGACCCATCGCATGCAGCGGCTCGAAGCGGCGGGCCTGGTGCAGCGCCTGCCCAATCCGGCCGACGCGCGCAGCCTGCTGGTGCAGCTGACACCCGAAGGCCTGGCCCTGATTGACCGCGCGGTGGCCGCCCATGTGGAAAACGAGCATGCCATCCTGGCACCGTTGAAGGCCGCCGAGCTGCGCGCGCTGGATGCGGGGCTGGTGGCGCTGCTGGCGGTGCTGGAGCCCTAGCGCAGGTTTGCTTGCGCATCAGGGGCGATTTACCGTCTGCCCCGCAGGGGCAGGGCAAACTCATTTCCTCATCAAGGTGCTCTTGCCTTCTGCCCCACTGGGCAGGGCAAGCTCATTTCCTCATCAAAGTGCTCTTGCCTTCTGCCCCACTGGGCAGGGCAAGCTCATTTCCTCATCAAAGTGCTCTTGCCAAACAGGGACTCGATCAGGTCCACCGCCAACTCGGCGGTCTTGTTGCGCACATCCAGGGCCGGGTTCAACTCCATCACATCGAGCGAGCCCATTCGGCCTGTGTCGGCACTCATCACCAGGCACAGCTGGGCTTCCCGATAGGTCGGGGCGCCGGGCACCGTGGTGCCGACGCCCGGTGCGATCTCGGGGTCCAGGAAATCCACATCGAAGCTGACGTGCAGATGGGTGTTGGCATCCAGCGTGGCCAGGGCCAGCTCCATCGTGTGGCGCATGCCCATCTCGTCGATATAGCGCATGTCGAAGACCTCGAGCTCCTGCTCGTGGACAAAGCGCTTCTCGCCGGCATCGACGCTGCGGATGCCGATCTGGCGTACCCACTTCGGGTTGATGGCTGGGACCTGGCCTCCGATCTCGATCAGGGCCTGCGGGCCGAAGCCGCACAGGCAGGCCACCGGCATGCCGTGGATATTGCCGCTGGGCGTCAGCGCGCTGGTGTTGAAATCGGCATGGGCGTCAAGCCACAGCACGCGCAGCTTCTTGCCGGTCTCGCGGCAATGGCGAGCCACCGCGCTGATCGAACCCAGGCCCAGGCAATGATCACCTCCCAGCAGAATAGGCATGCGGCCCAGCTTCAGCTCGGCATGCACGGCCTCGTGGACCGAGCGGTTCCAGGCGACGACCTCGTTCAGGTGGCGGTAGCCGTCCACCGGCGGCAGCCAGGGATTGGCCGGGCCCAGCAGATTGCCGCGGTCCAGCACCTCGACGCCATGGCTCTCCAAGGTCGCGCCCAGGCCGGCCACGCGCAAGGCCTCGGGCCCCATGCTGGCGCCGCGCGCGCCGGCGCCGATATCGGTGGGGGCGCCAATCAGGGAGACGGCTCTGAGTGTGGTCATGGTGTGGTTCTTTCAGTGATTTGTGATGTCAGGTGCTGCCGGCCTGGCCCAGTTCGTACTCGCGCGCCAGCAACTCCCAGGCTTCTTCGGCGCTCTCGACAAAGTGGAACAGCTCCTCGTCGCCGGGGCTGATCATGCCGGTCTCGATCAGCAGTTCGAAGTTGATCAGCCGGGTCCAGAACTCGCGGCCGAACATCAGGATGGGGCGGCGCCGGCACTTGCCGGTCTGGATCAAGGTCATGGTCTCGAACAGCTCGTCGAGCGTGCCGAAACCGCCGGGGAAGCAGACCAGGGCCACCGAGCGCATCAGGAAGTGCATCTTGCGCAGCGCGAAGTAGTGGAACTGGAAGCAGAGCTCGGGCGTGATGTAGGGGTTGGGTCGCTGCTCGTGCGGCAGCACGATGTTCAGGCCTATGCTCTTGCCGCCGGCCTCGTAGGCGCCGCGGTTGCCGGCCTCCATGATGCCGGGGCCGCCGCCGGTCACCACATAGATCGGGTTGGCCCGCTCCATCGAGGCCTTGGTAACAATGTGGGCAAAACGGCGCGCCTCCTCGTAGTAGCGGCTCATGCTGAGCTGCACCTCGGCACGCTTGATCACGGCCTCGTCGCCGCCCAGCTTGGCCTGGGCCAGCGCCGCGCGTGCGGTTTCGTCCGAGGGGATGCGGGCGCTGCCGAACATCACGATGGTGGCCTTGATGCCCAGCTCGTTTTGCACCAGCTCGGGCTTGAGCAGCTCGAGCTGCATGCGGATCGGCCGCATGTCCTCGCGCAGCAGGAAGTCGGTGTCGGTGAAGGCCAGGCGGTAGGCGCTCTGCGGGCCGTCATAGTCGCCCAGCGGGGGCGACTGAGCCAGGGCCTTGGCCTCCTCCTTGGCGCTGGGGAAATTGCGGGCGGTGAGCTGATTGCGCTTGTTCATCTGGAAAGCTGCCCGACGGGCAGCCTGGAGACGGGCGGCCGGGCCGCCCGGGGCGCAGCATAGGTCAGGCTGCGAGGAATTTTCTTGCGTACTTCTCTGTCAGAATTGATATTTATTCGGCGGCACTTCGACTTTTGCTGCTGCACACCGGGCATGCTGGGTCTTTGTGCACAAGTATTTCGCTCCAGTCCATGCTTCGCACCTCCAGCATCTGCAGGCGCCCGGTCAGGCCGGGCAGCTTCAGCAGCAGCTTCAAGGCTTCGGCCGCCTGCAGGCTGCCGATGATGCCCACCAGCGGCGCGAACACACCCATCGTGGCACAGCGCTGCTCCTCGAAGCTGGCGTCGGGCGGAAAGAGGCAGGCGTAGCAGGGGGCGTCGGCGCTGCGGCTGTCGTAGACGCTGATCTGGGCATCGAAGCCCAGTGCCGCGCCCGAGACCAGTGGCCGGCGGTGCTTGACGCAGGCGCGGTTGACGGCCTGGCGGGTGGCGAAGTTGTCGCTGCAGTCCAGCACCACATCGGCGCTCGCGACCAGTTCATCCAGCAGGGCCGCATCGGCGCGCTGCGCCACGGTGCGAACCTGCACCTCGGGATTCAGCGCCGTGATCGCGGCGGCGGCCGATTCGGCCTTGGGTTTGCCGACACGCGCCAGGCTGTGGGCGATCTGGCGCTGCAGATTGGTCAAATCCACCGTGTCGTGGTCGACCAGGGTGATCCGGCCGATGCCGGCCGTGCCCAGGTAGAGCGCCGCCGGGGAGCCCAGGCCGCCGGCGCCGATGATCAGCGCATGGCTTTGCAGCAGGGCTTGCTGGCCCTCGATGCCGATCTCGTCCAGCAGGATATGGCGCGAGTAGCGCAACAGCTGTTCATCGTTCATGCACCAAGCATAGCGCCGACCATGCAAACGGCCCGCTTGTAGCGGGCCGTTTCTTGCAGCGCGGGTCGGGCTCAGTCGATCTTGGCCTCGGCCTTGCGTTCGGTCGCGGTCTTCGAGACGGCCACCGGCTTGCCTTTGAGCTGGTTCAGCGCCTGGAGCAGCGGGAAGTCCTCGGCCGAGCCGAACTCGGGCAGGGGCTTGGGCGGCTCGTTCTTCTTGGCGAACTCGGCCTCGAGCTTCTGGCGCGCTTCCTCGCGGGCCTTCTCGCGCGCCTCATCCTTCTCCTCGGGGCCGTTGTTCAGGTGCTTCTCAAGATCGGCCTCGCGCATGCGCAGCGCAGCGAATACATTGCCTTCGGCGGTTTCGTCCAGCAGCACATCGGGCACGATGCCCTTGGCCTGGATCGAGCGGCCGCTGGGCGTGTAGTAGCGCGCAGTGGTGATCTTCAGCGCGGTTTCCGGGCTGAGCTGGCGCACGGTCTGCACCGAGCCCTTGCCGAAGGTCTGGGCGCCCATCACGACGGCACGCTTGTGATCTTGCAGTGCGCCGGCGACGATCTCGCTGGCCGAGGCTGAACCTTCGTTGACCAGCACCACCAGGGGCACGGTCTTCAGCGAGGCCGGCAGCTTCTTCAGCGGGTCGCTGCCGCCACGGCGCTGGTAATAGTCGGGGTCGGCCTTGAAGTTGGCCTTGGAGTCGGCGATCTGGCCATTGGTGGACACGACATCCACGCCCTTGGGCAGGAAGGCGGCGGAGATCGCTACCGAGGCTTCCAGCAGGCCGCCGGGATCGTTGCGCAGATCGAGCACCAGGCCCTTCAGATTGGGCTCCTGCTTGAGGATCTCGTCGAGCTTCTTGACGAAGTCGTCGACCGTGCGATCCTGGAACTGGCTGACGCGCAGCCAGGCATAGCCGGGCTCGATGACCTTGCCGCGCACGCTTTGCACGCGGATTTCCTCGCGGGTGATCGTGACCGGGAAACTGCGACTCTCCGCCTTGCGGAAGATCATCAGCTGCACCTTGGTATTGGGTTCGCCGCGCATGCGCTTGACGGCCTGGTCGAGCCCGAGGCCCTTGACCGGCGTGTCGTCGATGCGGCTGATCAGGTCGCCGCTCTTCAGACCGGCGCGGAAGGCGGGCGAGCCTTCGATAGGCGAGACGATCTTGACCAGGCCATCTTCCATGCCGATCTCGATGCCGACGCCGACAAAGCGACCGCTGGTGCCTTCGCGGAATTCCTTGAAGCTCTTCTTGTCGAAGAACTGCGAGTGCGGGTCGAGTCCGGAGACCATGCCGGCAATCGCGTCGTTGATGAGCTTCTTCTCATCGACCGGCTCGACATAGTCGCTCTTGACCATGCCGAACACCGCCGCGAGCTGCTGCAACTCTTCCAGCGGCAATGGCGACAGGCTGCTGCGGGCGTTGGCCTGCAACTGCATCGTGGTCATTCCGCCCGCCAGGGCGCCCAACGCGACCCAGCCTGCTACTTTAAGTTTGGCACCCATGATGCGGTGTGTCCTATCGGTGAAATACAGCCATTCAGAGCTTGCGCCACAGACTAAGCCAGAAGCGAAGACCTTGCAGCGAGTATAGGGCGCTGCTTGACAGCAAGCCTCGGTAGAGGCCCCCATTTGCTGGGCTATTCGGCGCATTCAAGCGTTCTTTGCGTCGAAATACCGCCGCTTTACACAAGTTTGCTTAGGCCTACTCTGCGGCAACCGGGC
The DNA here is from genome assembly GCF_028462495.1 of Paucibacter sp. XJ19-41. Taxonomy (NCBI): domain Bacteria; kingdom Pseudomonadati; phylum Pseudomonadota; class Betaproteobacteria; order Burkholderiales; family Sphaerotilaceae; genus Roseateles; species Paucibacter sp. XJ19-41. The sequence continues at coordinate 6,638 of NZ_JAQOWX010000111.1, read as the reverse complement.
TGGGTCTGCCGAAAGTCACAACATGGTCGACATGGGCGCGTATGCCTATCCATTCGCCGACCTGGTGGTCGTGATGCGAGGGCACATGGGCCACCAACTGCTCGCCGCTGGACAGGCGCAGCGTGTAGAGGAACTCGGCGCCGCGAAAGATCTTGCGCTCGATCCGGGCCTTCACCGGCGCGTCGTCGTCATGCACGATGTCATCGGCGCGCAGCAGCACCTCGCATTCGCCGCCAGGGTAGGCCGAGGGCAGCGCGCATTCGCCGGCATCGCTGAGATCACCCAGTGCGGTCTGCACCACCGGGTCGGTGCTGCCCTGGACGATGCGGCCGGAACCAAAAACGCCATGGCCGATGAAATCGGCGACGAAGCGGGTGGCCGGGCGGTGGTAGACGCTGTAGGACTCGTCCCATTGCTCCAGCCGGCCATGCTGCATCACACCGACGACATCGCCGATGGCGAAGGCCTCGCCTTGGTCATGGGTGACGAACAGCGCCGTAGTGCCGCTGGCGCGCAGGATGCCGCGCAGCTCTTGAGACAAGTGTTCACGCAGATCGACGTCGAGGCTGGAGAAGGGTTCGTCGAGCAGCAGCAGACGCGGTGACGGGGCCAGTGCCCGCGCCAGCGCGACACGCTGCTGCTGTCCGCCGGAGAGCTGATGCGGTGCGCGCTTGGCCGCATGGGCCAGGCCAACCAGGTCCAGCACCTCGGCGATGCGCTGCTGGCGCGGCTCGCGGGCCAGGTGACGCAGACCGAAGCCGATGTTGTCGGCCACCGAGAGGTGCGGAAACAGCGCGTAGTCCTGGAACACCATGCCGATACGGCGCGCCTCCGGGGCGAGGTGCAGTCCCGTGGCGGCATCGGCCAGCGCCTCGCCGTCGATCAGGATGCGGCCGCTGTGCAGACGCTCCAGGCCGGCAATGCTGCGTAGCAGCGAGGTCTTGCCGCAGCCCGAGGGGCCGATCAGCACGCCGATCTGGCCGCGTGCCAGGCCGAAGGAGACGCCGTCCACCGCCGCCTTGCCGGCGGGCCCGCCGGCGGCGCCGGGATAGCGCAGGCCGACCTGATCAAGTGCGAGAAACATGGACCTATGATACCGGGCTGGAATGCGCATTCGAATGCGCATCGTTCTCGTTTGACCGATATCAAGAGCTGGCCTGCCACGCGTTGGCGTCCGCGCCAACCACCGCATGCTGCGCCTGATCACTGTTGTCTGCCTTTTGTTGGCCGTGCCCGTGCTGGGCATCCTGGGTTCCTGGCTGGCGCTGGATGCGCAGGCCCTGGCCATCCTGCAGCACCAGTTGCAGACCGTGCTGCCCGAGTACGCCTGGGCCTCCTTGCTGCTGTCGGTCTGTGTGGCCATCGGCGTGGCCCTGATCGGCGGTGCCACGGCGGCGGCGGTCAGCCTGTTTGACTTTCCGGGCCGGCGCTTCTTCGAGTGGGGCTTGCTGCTGCCGATGGCGATGCCGGCTTATGTGGCTGCCTATGCCTACACCGATGCCCTGCAATACAGCGGCGCGCTGCAGACCTGGCTGCGCGCGCTGACCGGGGCGCAGGGCGCGCTCTGGCCCGATGTGCGCAGCCTGCCCGGCGCGGTGGGCCTGTTCGTGCTGTGTCTCTACCCTTATGTCTATCTGCTGACCCGCACCGCACTGAGCGAGCGGGGCGTGGNCAGACCTGGCTGCGCGCGCTGACCGGGGCGCAGGGCGCGCTCTGGCCCGATGTGCGCAGCCTGCCCGGCGCGGTGGGCCTGTTCGTGCTGTGTCTCTACCCTTATGTCTATCTGCTGACCCGCACCGCACTGAGCGAGCGGGGCGTGGCCTTGATGGAGGCGGCGCGCATGCTGGGCGCCGGCACCACGCGCCGGGTGCGCGAGGTCGCGCTGCCGCTGGCCCGTCCCGCGCTGGCCGCCGGTATCGCGTTGGCACTGATGGAGACGCTGGCCGACTACGGCGTCGGTGCCTATTTCGGACTGACCACCTTGACCACCGGTGTCTACAAGGCCTGGCTGGTGATGAATGACAAGACCGCGGCGGCGCAGCTGGCCTCGGTATTGCTGCTGGCGGTTGGCGCCCTGCTGTGGCTGGAGCGGCGTGCTCAGGCCAAGCTGCGTTTTGCCAGCAGCCGCAGCGGCGCGCTGCATGCAGCCGAGGCGCGTCCTTTGCCGCTGCATGGCGGCGCCGCGCTGGCGGCCGTGCTGCTGTGCGCGCTGCCCATCTTGCTGGGCTTTGTCGTGCCGGTGCTGGTGCTCCTGCAACTGCTGTGGCAGGAGGCCTTGCATGCCGAGTTGGGGCTGCCGCTGGCGCGTTTTGTGCAATGGAGCCTGAGCAGCCTGAAGCTGTCCGGCCTGGCCGCCTTGCTGGCGGTGCTGCTGGCCCTGGTGCTGGCCTACCTGGGGCGGGTGCGCGGCTCGGGCTCGGCCCTGCTGGGCGTCTCGACCCGTATCGTGTCGCTGGGCTATGCCGTGCCCGGCGCGGTGATCGCGATCGGCATTTTGCTGCCGCTGGGTTGGCTGCAGGAACGATGGCCGCAGCTGGGCTTGACCAGCCTGATGACAGGCACCATCGCCGGCCTGATGTATGCCTATCTGGTGCGCTTCTCCGGCGTGGCCCTGCAGTCACTGGAGGCCGGCTATGCCCGCATCTCGCCGACCGTGGACGAGACCGCTCGCATGCTGGGCGCCTCGCGCACCCGGATGTTTCTCGAACTGCATGCGCCCTTGCTGGCGCGCTCGGCTTGGGCCGCAGCGCTGCTGGTGTTTGTCGATGTGATGAAGGAGTTGCCGGCCACCCTGGTGCTGCGGCCCTTCAACAGCGACACCTTGGCCGTTGTCGCCTATCAGCTGGCGCGCGATGAACGCCTGGGCGAGGCTGCGCTGCCCTCGCTGGCCATCGTGCTGGTCGGGCTGATCCCCGTGATCATGCTGTCACGGGCGATGCGCAAGTCCTGATCTCACGCGCTTTCTTTGCTGCTTCCTGCAGGGAATCAGGGTGAGACTGACTTGCATTAGCTTTACGTCTGAAAACTGCTGTTCAACCTAGGGGGCACTCGATTTTTGTCCCCTGATTGAGGGGTATTTGGGCGCTGTTCGTGCGGTGGCTTGCATTGCTATGAATCGTTTTGTTACCAAGAATGGTGGCAACCCCGGGGGATACAACCCGGTCCGAGACAAGCATCACGGAGACCCGCCATGCCGCAACAATCGGATTCTGCTTCTCCCTTGTTGAGCCGGTTTTGCAGACCCCTCAACGCGTTCCTTGTTTGTGCGGCGCTATCACTTTCGAGCGCAGCGCTGGCAGCCCCGAGTTTCAGCGGACCATCGGTCGGCAAGGTCTCACAGGCCACCGTCTTCTCTGGCAAAGGCTTTGTCCCCAACGCCGCTTTGACAGTCCTGGTCAAACGGCCCGGCGGCGCAGAGGCTGGCTTCAGCGCGGTGGCAACGCCTGAAGGCGCGCTCAGTTACAGCTTCGTGCCGGCCGCAAGCGGCGTGCACGCGCTGACCGTGACGGACAGTGCCGGCCGCTCGCTGGCTACGGCGGTTCTGAACGCGCGTCCCTGAGCGTCTCGCTCCGGTCCGACCCGGTGGGCGGGCCGTACCTCAAGATTTGCAAGGAGACAGTGATGAAGCTGAGGACTTGGCCTCGACTGGCCGCTGCATGCAGCCTTGTCTTATTGGCTGGCCTGCCACTCGCGGCCGCTGCTGCTGCGGCAGGGCCGGACGACATCGTTTTCACCTCCAATCGTGCAGGAGGCTTGTTTCAGCTGTACCGCATGCGCCCAGACGGCACCCAGACGCATCGGCTGACGCAGGAACCTATGGAGGCGGGCGAGGTGAGCTGGTCGCCGGACGGCAGCAGAGTGCTGTTCACGGCGAGCCGCGGCCGAGGTGTTGAGATCCATGTCGCGGACTTGGCCAGCGGGGATGTTCGCAGGCTGACCCGCGGTGAGGTGTTGAACAGCTCACCGGTGTGGAGTCCCGATGGTCGCTTTATCGCCTTTCGTTCCTTCATGGACAAGAGCGCCAAGCTCTACCTCATGAAAGCGGATGGCAGCGATCTCAAGCGCTTGACTGAGTCCGACGAGGAAGAGGCAGGGCCGGCGTTTTCTCCGGACGGCAAACGGCTGGCCTATGTCGTGTTGAAGCATCCCCGCATGCCACAGATCAAGGTGCTGGACCTCAGCTCCGGGGCCTCTCGCCTGCTCAGTGCAGAGCCTCCCACTGCGGCTGAACAGGGTCCGGTCTGGTCTCCTGATGGCAAACGTCTGGCCTATACCGTCAGCAAGAATCGCAGCAACCACATCCATCTGATGTCGCCGGACGGCACAGACAAGCAAGCGCTGACCAGTGGCAAGGGCCGCTACAACGATCCTCAGTGGTCGCCCGATGGTTCGCGGCTCCTGACTTTGGCCCTGCGTGATGGGGCCTCTCGGCAGGACATCTACACGATCCAGGTGAAGGGCGCGACTGAGCCTCAGCGACTCACTGACGACGGTGCCGAGCATCTGCTGGCGCGTTGGTCCGCGGACGGCCAGCGGATCTTCTTTGTGAAGTTCCTGGCCGGCGGCGGCAAGATTTTTTCGTCAGACAGCGAGGGCCGGCAGGTCCGGCAGTTGTCGACCGATCAGGGCTACGACACCGGCATTGCCATGTGTTGCAGCCGGCCACGCGTGCAAGTGGCAGGCATGAAGTAAGGACATCAACCCGGCGACAGCCAGCCCTACCGGCAAGACATGCCAGATGGAGGTCTTATGACAAACCACAATCGCGTCCTCACACGCTCTGCTTGCCTCTGCAAGCTCAGTCTCCTCAGCCTTGCCATGCTCGCCCTGGGTGCGAACGCTGCGAGCAAGACCTACACCTTGGACGCCGACTTCTCACTCGGGATTCTTGAGAACGTCAATTTCACCGCGCCCAACAGCAATCAGCTGCAGCTCAATCTGGTGGGGGTTGGATCCAAGTACATCTTCATTGCCAACCATGATGAGGATTCGGTGTCCAAGTACGACACCGAACTCAACAAGGAGGTTGCGCGCTACAAGACCTATGCGGGGCCTTTGGGCAGCGGGGTGGGCGGCAATCCATCGCGCATTGCGATCGACGTCGATGGCAATGCCTATGTGCTCAATCGCGAACCCGGCTCAGGCCAACCGCCGCTGCTGATCAAGGTTCTTGTCGACACGGCCGTAGACCGCAACAGCAATGGTTTGATCGATACCTCATCGGACCTGAACAACAACGGGGTCATCACGGCGGCCGAGATGAAGCCGATGTCGGCCAACACGAACGCGGGTCTTGGCGATGAGCGCGTGGCCTGGGCTCAGCGCATCGGGCCGGCGGGCAATACCTTTGGGCGTGCCTTGTGCATTGCGCCCGATGGCAAGCTCTGGGTCGGTATGTGGGATCAGGCACGCTACTTCCGGGTCAATCCGACGGATGGCAGCCAAGCCGCCGTCGTTGGCGGTGTGGGCGGGCAGTATGTGCAGCTCAATGGCTGGAACCCCTATGGTTGCACGGTGGACAAGAATGGTGTGCTGTGGAGCGCCACGCTGGGGTCGGGCGGCTTGGGTCGGGTGGATACCAACACCGGGGCGGCCAGCAATTTCCCCAACCCTTTCGGCTTTGATTACGGCATTGCGCAAGGCAACGGCAAGATCTACCAGGCCAATCTGAGTGGCAATGCATGGACTGCCTTCGACCCGGCGACCAATACCTTCAGCAGGCCGCCGACAGTGTCCTATTCAGGTTCCGGCATTGCGGTGGATGGCGCGGGGAACATCCTGTCAACCGACACCAGCGGCGTGGCCAAGTTTGCACCCGATGGCACGCTGCTCTGGCAGAAGGGGCCTCAGCCCGGCGCGTCCTACTCCTACGGGGTCATGGTCGACGGCAACAACGACGTCTGGGTCATGAACATCAGCAGCAACAACGTCTCCAAGTACCGCGGCACGGACGGGGCTTCGCTGGGTGTGTTTCCTACCGGCGCGTTTCCCTACGTCTACACCGACGGCTCGGGCCTGACCACCAAGAACACCACCAACAACAAGCAAGGCACATGGACCGTGGTCTATGACAGTGGCGCCGGTGCGACGCCTTGGGGCAAGGTGAACTGGACTGACACGGTGCCCAGTGGCGCGTCGGTCGAAGTGGCAACGCGCAGCGCCGATGTGGCCGCATCGCTCGATCTGCAGCCCTATGTGCCGGTCAGCAAAAACACGAACTTCACGGGCAGTGGCCGGTATCTTCAGGTGCGCACCCGGCTGATTGCCAACGACAGCAACGAATCGCCGATCCTCTATGACCTGACGATCAACAGCGCCAATCAGAGCTGCGACATCGACCAGAACGGCGCCGTCGACGTCAANCAGATTCAGGCGCGGCTCAATGCCAACACCGCCGGCGACTCTCCGGTGCTCTACGACCTGACCGTCAACAGTGACAACCTGAGTTGCGACATCGACCAGAACGGCGCCATCGACATCAGCGATGTCAACGCGATTCGCAGCAGCATCGGGCAGACCCCGGTGGCGGGCGATGCGCGCGACGCCAATGGCGACAACAAGATCACCATCAATGATGTGCGTCTGTGCGTGATGAAGTGCAGCAAGCCGCAGTGCGCACCCTGATCAGCAGTGTTCCG
>NZ_JAQOWX010000110.1:0-19085 GCF_028462495.1 Paucibacter sp. XJ19-41 | reverse complement strand
AGCGCGCCCATGCGCTGGCGCTGCGCACCGGGCTGGCGGCCCGGGGCGGGCTGCGCGCCGGCCTGAGCCTGGATGCCCGGACCCAGGTGGTGCGCGCCCAGGGGCTGAGCTCGGCCGATCTGGCGCGGCGCCTGGCGGCCGATCCGGAGGTCGAGCAGGTCGAGGTCGACCATCTGCGCCGTCACAGCCTGGTGCCCAATGACCCGGCCTATGCGACCGTGGCCGGGTCGGGGCCTGCGGCCGGGCAGTGGTACCTGAAGCCGCCTGCCGGCGAGGTCGTCTCCGGCATCAATGCGCCGACCGCCTGGGACCGCACGACCGGCAGTGCCTCCATCGTCGTTGCGGTGCTCGACACCGGCGTGCTCCCCGATCATCCCGATCTGGCGGCCAATCTGGTCGGCGGCTATGACTTCGTGGCCTACAACAACGCGGATGCCCGCGGCCTGGCGATCGCCAATGACGGCAATGGTCACGACAGCAATGCCTCCGATCCCGGCGACTGGGTGACGCAGGCCGATGTCAATACCGGCACCCTCGGCGCTGAGTGCACCAGCGAGGATGTGGGCAACAGCTCCTGGCACGGCACGCGCGTCGCCGGCCTGATCGCGGCCGTCAGCAACAACGGCCTGGGCATGGCCGGCGTGGCCTGGGGCGCCAAGGTGTTGCCGGTGCGGGTGCTGGGCAAGTGCGGTGGTTTTGATTCCGACATCATGGCCGGCATGCGCTGGGCCATGGGCGTCGATGTGCCGGGCGTGCCCAGCAATCCGAACCCAGCCCGGGTGCTGAACCTGAGCCTGGGCGGCGGTGCCAGTTGCGGGACCTTCTACCCCCAGGTGATTGCCGAGGCCACGGCCCGCAATGTGGTGGTGGTTGCGGCGGCCGGCAACTCGGCCGGTCATGCGGTCGGTGCGCCGGGCAGCTGTGCCGGCGTCGTCACCGTGGCCGGCCTGCGCCATGTCGGCTCCAAAGTGGGTTTCTCCAGCATCGGGCCGCAGGTCACGCTCAGCGCGCCCGGTGGCAACTGCGTCAATGTCGATGCCAATGGCAATGCGACGGGCCCCTGCCTCTACCCGCTCTACAGCACCGGCAATAGCGGGACTCAAGGGCCGGTGGCGGCCGACAACAGCTACACCAGCGGTGTCGGCACCAGCTTCTCGACCCCGCTGGTCAGTGGCACGGTGGCGCTGATGCTGAGTCTGCAGCCCAGCCTGACGACCAGCCAGGTGCGCAATCTGCTGACCTCGACCGTGCGCCCCTTCCCGACCACCGGCGCCACCGCCGGCACCGCCAGCTGCCAGGCACCCAGCAACGCCGAGCAGTTGGAGTGCTATTGCACGACCAGCACCTGCGGCGCCGGCATGCTGGACGCGGGCGCCGCCGTCGCGGCTGCCATACCCGCGCCGACACCTGCACCAACGCCAACGCCAACGCCAACTCCGGCACCGACACCGACACCGACACCGACACCGACACCGACACCGACACCGACACCGACACCGACACCCGCACCCGCACCCGCACCCGCACCCGCACCGAGCACCGACGGCGGAGGAGGAGGTGGTGGTGGTGGCGCCAGCAGCCTGGCCTGGTTGCTGGGCCTGGGCGTGGCCAGCCTGGCGCTGCGGCGGGGTCGCCCCTCAGGCCGCGCTGGCGGCTGAGGCGGCGGGCGCTGGCGGGCAGGTCTTGAAGCCCGGCGCCAGCGCAGGGTCCTTGGCGTTCAGCAGACGGGCCTGCACGCTGCCATCGGCGCTGGGCAGTTGCAGGCTGTGCAACTGGCCGGGCGCCTGCAGCTGCAGCACCCGCAGCCCGCGCAGCGCGCGCTTTTCGTAGGAGGCCAACGCGGCCTCGGCGGCCTCGGTGCTGGCATGCTGGCTCAGCACCAGGCTGGGCTGCTCGCCCTGCGGGGCCGGCAGCGGCTCGTAAGCCAGGCGCAGGCGCTTGAAGACCTCTTCCTTGCGGGCCTGCTGTTCGGCCGACTCGAGCTTGTTGGTCGCCACCACCCAGCGACCCGGCTGATCGCTGCTCTGCACCCGCCAGTCGCTGCTGCCCAGGCCGAAGCGTTCGAGCGCGGCCTGGGCCGCCTTCAAGGCCTCGTCGCCGGGCAGCGGTGCCAGCTCCAGGCAGCCGCGTGTCTGCATCGCGCTGATGGCCTGCGGCGACAGCACCGTGACACGCTCGGCATGCTGGGCCAGCTTCAGGCGCTCGGGCTCGCCCTCACCGCCGGCGCGCAGGCCCAGCACGGTGTCGAGTAAGCCCTGGCTCCAGCCGAAGAACAGCAGATTCAGCAGCAGCAGGGCAATAACCAGGACTCTCAGCATGGGCTCAAGAGGCCTCGTCGGCGGCCAGGCGCACGCTGATCTCGCCGCCGGCCACCGCCTGCGGGCCCGAGGCCGTCTGCAACAGCAGCTCGCCCTGGGCGTTGACGCCCTGGGCCAGACCCTCCAGTGCGCCGGCCGTGACGTGGCGGCCCAGCAGCAGGTCGCGCCGCGCATAGGCGGATTGCCAGGGGGCGAAGCCAGCTGTCTGGAAGTCCAGCAGGGCCTGGATCAGCGGCCGCGCCACCCGTGCCAGCACCGTCGGAGGATCGAGCTGCGGCTGCAGCTCGGCCAGCGAGGCAAAGCCGGTCTGGTATTGGGCATCGGCGGCCGGTGGCTGGCCGCCGACATTCAGGCCTACGCCCACCACCACCATGCGCTGGCCGGCGGCCGGCACGGTCTCGATCAGGATGCCGCCCAATTTTCGGCCATCGAGCCAGATGTCATTGGGCCATTTCAGCTGCAGGCGCGGCGTGGCCTCGGTGGGGGGCTCCAGCGCGTCGGCGATCGCGCAGCCCACCGCCAGCGACAGCCCCGACCAGTCGCTCAGCGACATCGGCAGGGCCAGCGAGAAGGTCAGCGAGGCGCCAGGTCCGGCGTGCCAGCTGCGGCCCATGCGGCCGCGGCCATGGGTCTGGTGCTCGGCCACCAGCAGGCAGGGCTGCAGATCGTGGGCGCGGCGGCCATAGGGGCTGGGCTCGAACGATTGGCGGGCGTCGCTGCGCACCCGCTCCAGCAGGGCCGAGTTGGTCGACTCGGCACGGGCCAGCACCTCGATGCTCATGCCCGGCAGCAGCGGTTCCAGGTCTTGCCAGAGGGCTTCAACCCCCCACTGTTGATGTTCGGCCATGGGCTCTGTGTTCAGGTGCTGCTGCGTTGGTTGTGACGTTGACTGTTACGTTTAGGCGCGAGCATCGTGCCACGACAGTCGGCGCTGCCGCAATAACAGGCGAATTCTTTTTTCAGCTTGGGTGTGTAGCGCTCGTCGATCACGAGGCCATAGTCGTAGAACAGCTCCTCGCCGGGCAGCAGATCGCGCAGCGCCTTGATGAAGACGCGGCCGTCGTCGGTCTCGTCGGCCTCGCAATTGGGCTCGCAGCTGTGGTTGATCCAGCGCGAGCTGTTGCCGCCGTGNGGCCTCGCAATTGGGCTCGCAGCTGTGGTTGATCCAGCGCGAGCTGTTGCCGCCGTGCAGCGCGTCGATGACCTCGCCGGTCTCGATATGAAAGTAGAAGGTGTGGTTGGGCTGGCTGGGGTCGTGGGGATGGCGGTCCATGGCCTCGTCCCAGCTGATGCGCTCGCCGGTGTACTCGATCAGGGTCTCGCCGGCCTGGATGTAGTCGATCGCGTAGACACCACGGCCGTGCACGCCGGAGCGGCGCACCTGGATGCGGCGGCCGGTCCTGACCTGGGGCTTGGCCTGATTCTTGGGCGCGGGCTTCTTGGCGGCGGCGGCTTGCGTCATCGTTCGAGTTGGTTACATTGAAATCATGGGCGTGCGCGCGTGTGCGTGTGCGCGAGGCCGGATTGTAGGCAGGCTGCCAGCGATACTCGCGGCGGTCCGCCAAAAGAAAGAACCATGAGCAAGTCACTGATCATTGCCGAGAAGCCGAGTGTTGCGCAGGACATCGTGCGCGCGCTGACGCCCCAGTCGGGCAAGTTCGAGAAGTACGACGAATACTTCGAGAACGAGCATTACGTCGTCAGCTCGGCGGTCGGCCATCTGGTCGAGATCAAGGCGCCGGAAGAGTTCGACGTCAAGCGCGGCAAATGGAGCTTCAACAATCTGCCGGTGATCCCGCCGCATTTCGATCTGAACCCGATCGACAAGAGCAAGGGCCGGCTCAATGCCCTGGTCAAGCTGATACGCCGCAAGGACGTCACCAGCCTGATCAATGCCTGTGACGCGGGCCGCGAGGGGGAGCTGATCTTCCGCCTGATCATTCAGTACGCCGGCACGGCCAAGGCCGCGATCACCAAGCCGGTGAGCCGGTTGTGGCTGCAGTCGATGACGCCGCAAGCCATCCGCGATGGCTTCGACAAGCTGCGCAGCGACAAGCAGATGCTGCCGCTGGCCGATGCCGCGCGCTGCCGTTCCGAGGCCGACTGGCTGGTGGGCATCAATGGCACGCGGGCGATGACGGCCTTCAACTCGCGCGATGGCGGTTTCTTCCTGACCACGGTGGGCCGGGTGCAGACGCCCACCTTGTCCATCGTCGTCGAGCGCGAGGAGAAGATCCGCAAGCACGTCTACCGCGACTACTGGGAGGTGCGCGGCAGCTTCGACGCCGTCGCCGGCCAGTACGAGGGCAAGTGGTTCGACCCCAAGTTCAAGAAGGGCGAGGACGCCGAGGCGCGCGCCGACCGGTTGTGGAACAAGGCCGATGCGGACGCGATTGCGGCCGCCGTGCAGGGCCAGCCGGCCAGTGTGAGCGAAGAGAGCAAGCCCACCACCAGCAGCTGCGGCGGGCTCTACGACCTGACCACCTTGCAGCGCGAGGCCAATTCGCGCTTCGGCTTCTCGGCCAAGACCACCCTGAGCCTGGCCCAGGCGCTGTACGAGAAGCACAAGGTGCTGACCTACCCGCGGACCGACTCGCGCTTCCTGCCCGAGGACTATCTGGCCGTGGCCAAGCAGACCGCCGAGATGATCGCCAGCGAGGACCTGCCGGGTCCGCTGCGCGAGCTCGCGGCGCACGCCAAGACCGCGATCAAGAACGGCTATATCAAGCCGACCAAGAAGGTCTTCGACAACGCCAAGGTCTCCGATCACTTCGCCATCATCCCGACCTTGCAGGCACCCAAGAGCCTGACCGAGATCGAGGCCAAGCTCTATGACCTGGTTGTCAAGCGCTTCCTCGCGGTGTTCTTCCCGCCGGCCGAGTTCCAGGTGACGACGCGGATCTCGACGGTCAAGGCCCAGATCAACGGGGACAGCAAGGAGTTCAACTTCCAGACCAATGGCAAGGTGCTGGTCAAGCCGGGCTGGCTGGCCGTCTATGGCAAGGAAGTCCAGGAGGACGATGCCAATCTGGTGGCCGTGGCGCCGGGCGAGCTGGTCGCGACCGAGAGCGTCGACGTCAAGGCCCTGCAGACCAAGCCGCCGGCCCGCTATACCGAAGCCACCTTGCTGTCGGCGATGGAAGGCGCGGGCAAGCTGATCGACGACGACGAGCTGCGCGAGGCCATGGCCGAGAAGGGCCTGGGCACGCCGGCGACGCGGGCCGCGACCATCGAAGGCCTGCTGACCGAGAAATACATGCTGCGCGAGGGCCGCGAGCTGATCCCGACGGCCAAGGCCTTCCAGCTGATGACCTTGCTGCGCGGTCTGGATGTGCAGGAGCTGACCCGCCCCGAGCTGACCGGCGACTGGGAGTTCAAGCTCGCCGAGATGGAGAAGGGCCGGCTGGAGCGCGACGCCTTCATGGCCGAGATCGCCGCGATGACCGAGAAGGTCGTGCAAAAGGCCAAATCCTACGACCGCGACACCATCCCCGGCGACTATGCGACCTTGAAGACGCCGTGCCCGAAGTGCGCCGGCATCGTCAAGGAGAACTACCGCCGCTTCACCTGCACCGGCAAGGACGGCGCCTCGGAGGGCTGCGGCTTCTCGATCGGCAAGATCCCGGGCGGCCGCAGCTTCGAGCTGCACGAGGTCGAGAAATTCCTGGCCGACAAGAAGATCGGCCCGCTGGAAGGCTTCCGCTCCAAGGCCGGCTGGCCCTTCACCGCCGAACTGGCCCTGGTGTATGACGACGAGATCGCCAACTGGAAGCTGGAGTTCGACTTCGGCGAGGACGCCAAGAAGGCCGAGGGCGACGGCGAGCCGGTCGACTTCGGCGGCCAGGAATCGCTGGGCGCCTGCCCGAAGTGCCAGGGCCATGTCTACGAGCACGGCAGCAACTACGTCTGCGAGCACGCGGTCGGCGCGGCCGTCACCTGCGACTTCAAGAGCGGCAAGATCATCCTGCAGCAGCCGATCGAGACGGGCCAGATGCGCAAGCTGCTGGCCGAGGGCAAGACCGAGCTGCTGGAGAACTTCGTCTCGAACAAGACCCGCCGCAAGTTCAAGGCCTTCCTGGCCTATGACAAGAAGGAGGGCAAGGTGATGTTCGAGTTCGAGCCGCGCGCCGCCAAGGTGCCGGCGGCCAAGAAGGCGGCCGCGAAGAAAACCACCGCGAAGAGCTAGGCGGCTAAGCGGGGGCTAGCCCCTCGCCGCGCAGCACCGGCTCGGCGGCCAGGCGCTCGCGGGCGAAGTCCACAAAGGCGCGCACCTTGGCCGGTGCGCGCCGCCCGGCCGGGTAGACGATGTGCACCGGCACCGGCGGCAGCTCATGCTCGGCCAGCACGATGGACAGGCGCCCGGCGCGCAGGCCCTGGGCCGCCTGGTAGGCCAGGCAGCGCGTCAGGCCCTGGCCGGCCTCGGCGGCGGCGATGCTGACCTCGTTGTTATTGCTGACCCAGTTGACGCGCGGATGGGCCACCTGGCCGTCGCGGAAGCGCCAGGGCTTGGGCGTCAGCGCATCGAAGGAAAAACCGATGGCCTGGTGCCGTGCCAGGTCTTGCGGGGTCTGCGGCCGGCCCTCGCGGGCCAGATACTCGGGCGAGCCCACCACCAGGCGCCGCAGGCTGCCCACCGGCAACGCGGTCAGGCCCGAGTCGGGCAGGTGGGCGATGCGCACGGCCACATCGATGCCCTCGTCGAGCAGATGGACCAAGCGGTCGACGAAGAGGCTGCGCAGCTGCACCCGCGGCTGCGCGCGCAGAAAGTCCGCGATCAGCGGCGCCACATGCAGGCGGCCGAACATCTGCGGCGCGGTGATCGCCAGCAGGCCCTGGGCCTCGCCTTGCACGCCGGCCGCCGCGCGTTCGGCCTCGTCCAGCTCGGCCAGGATGCGGCGACAGTCCTGCAGAAAACGCTCGCCGGTCTCGGTCAGCCGCACCGAACGGGTGCTGCGCTGCAGCAGCAGCACGCCCAGCCGCCGCTCCAGCGCCGCGATGGCCCGGGTCACGGCCGGCGGCGAGCAGTCCAGGCGGCGCGCGGCGGCGGCAAAGCCGGCCGCATCGGCCACGGCGACAAAGGCGCGCAGGCTTTGCAAATGGTCCATTGTTTCGAGTAGCGAAATTCTGAAAGCCTGACTATCGGTATTCAAAACGTTGTTGGCAATAGATAAGGTCAGGTCTCTTCCTCACAACGGAGTCTTTGATGACCGCGATCAAGCCATCTTCTCCCCTGCGTCTGTACCGCCTCGCCGCCTCGGGCCATTGCCACCGGGTCGAGCTGATGCTGAGCCTGCTGGGCCTGCCCTACGAAGTCGTCCACGTCGATCTGCTGGCAGGCGAGCAGCGCCGGCCCGAGTTCCTGGCGCTGAACCCGCTGGGCCAGGTGCCGGTGCTGGTGGACGGCGATCTGGTGCTCAGCGACAGCAATGCCATCCTGCTCTATCTGGCCCAGCGCTATGCGCCCGACGGCCACTGGCTGCCGAGCGGCCCGGTGGGCGCGGCACGGCTGCAGCGCTGGTTCAGCCTGGCGGCCAGCTGGCTGGACGGCGTGGCCGGCGCGCGCTTCGCGGGCCTGGTCGGCCGGCCGGTCGAGGAGCGCAGCCTGGTGCAGGGCCGCCATCTGTTCGCCTTCATGGAGGCCGAGCTGGAGATGCGCGACTGGCTGCTGGACGGTGGCACACCCACCCTGGCCGATATCTCGCTCTACAGCTACAGCTCGCAGGCGGGGCTGGGCGGCCTGGCGCTGGATCCCTATCCGCGCATCCGCGCCTGGCTGGCCCGGGTCGAGGCCTTGCCCGGTTTCATTGCGCTGCCGGATCGTCTGTGATGGCCGCCTCTTCTTCATCCGCAGCCGGCACCTTCCATGCCGGTGAGCAGGCCTTGCAGGCCCGGGTCGGTCTGCGCGAGCGCCTGGCCGAGATCGCCCCGGTGGTGCTGCGCGACCACATGCCCGACCAGCACCGCGAGCTGTTCGAGAAGCTGCCGACCCTGCTGCTGGGCAGCCTGGACCCGCAGGGCCGGCCCTGGGCCACGATGCTGGCCGGCCCGCCGGGCTTTGTCCGCACGCCGGACGCGCGCGCCATGCACCTCGCCGTCGTGCCTGATGCCGACGATCCGGCGTTGGCCACGCTGGCCCCCGGCGCGCCGGTGGGCGTGCTGGGCCTGGAGCCGCACACCCGGCGGCGCAATCGGATGAACGGCCGCGTGCGCGCCTTCGACCGTCAGCAAGGCCTGGCGCTGGCGGTCGAGCAGAGCTTCGGCAACTGCCCCAAATACATCCAGGCGCGCCGGCCCGAGCCGCAGCCCCCGGTCGTTGCGGTGCCGGTCTGGCTGGGCCCGGCGCTGGACGCCGCCGCCCGCGCGCTGATCGCGCGCAGCGACACCCTGTTCATCGCCAGTGCCTCGGCACCCCGGCCCGAGGGCGGGCCCGAGCAGGGGGTCGATGTCTCGCACCGTGGCGGCGAGCCAGGCTTTGTGCAACTGGCGCAGGGCGAGGACGGCGCCCTGCTGCTGAGCCTGCCCGACTACCCGGGCAACCAATTCTTCAACACCCTGGGCAATCTGAGTCTCTATCCGCAGGCCGGCCTGCTCTTTGTCGATTACGAAGGCGGCGGCCTGCTGCAGCTGCAGGCCGAGGCCGAGCTGCTGTGGGACGACGAAGTGGCGCGAGCCCCCTGGCCCGGCGCGCAGCGGGTCTTGCGCCTGCGGGTGCGGCGGGCGGTCTGGCGCGCGGCGGTGCTGCCCTGGCGCTGGAGCGCGCCCGAGCCGGCGGCGCAGTTCGGGACGCTGCGCGCTCTGCCGGGCTGAGCTTGGCGGGGCCTTGGCTAGTGGTTTACGCTGATGTTTTTTAAGAATGCTGCAAATATATTAACAATAACAGCAGTGAAAACGCAGCAACACAGGAGCAGCAGCCATGAGCCATCAACCCCGCTGGACCGGCATCTTCCCGGCCGTCACGACCAAGTTCTTCGCCGATGAGCGCATCGACGCCGAAGGCACGGCCCGCCACATCGACTTCCAGATCCGCAACGGCATCCATGGTGTCGTGACCTGCGGCTCGCTGGGCGAGGCCAGCACCCTGAGCCTGGAGGAGAAGCTGGAGGTGGCCCGCATCGCGCTGGACGCCGCCGGCGGCCGGGTGCCGGTGCTGGCCAATGTCTCGGAGACCAGCACCCGCGAGGCGCTCCGCTATATCGAGGGCGCGAACAAGCTGGGCGTGGCCGGCTATATGGTGATGCCCTCGGTCATTTATGTTGCCGACGCCCGCGAGGCGATGCTGAACGTGCGCACGATGGCCGAGGCCGCGCAGAAGCCGGTGATGGTCTACAACAACCCGGTGGCCTACCGCGTCGACCTGAAGCCGGAGCATATGCAGGAGTTGGCCGACTGCCAGTGGGTCGCCGCGATCAAGGAAAGCACCGGCGACATCCGCCGCATCACCGATCTGCGCAACGCGCTGGGCGACCGCTACCAGCTCTTCCTGGGCGTCGACGATCTGGCCTATGAGGGCCTGGCGCTGGGCTGCGACGGCCTGCTGGCCGGTGTCGGCTGCGCCTTCCCGCGCGAGACCGTCGCGCTGTTCGACCTGATGAAGGCTGGGCAGTGGGCCGAGGCGCTGAAGCTCTATCAGTGGATGACGCCGATGCTGCATCTGGACGTGTCCAACAAGCTGGTGCAGAACCTGAAGCTGATCGACGCGCTGGTGGGCGTGGGCAGCGAGCATATGCGCCGGCCGCGCCTGCCGCTGATCGGCGAGGAGCGCGCCTTTGTCACCGCCGTGGTCGAGAAGGCGCTGGCAACGCGCCCTGCCCAGTACCGCTCGGTGGCCTGATCAGAGCCAGGCCCGCACGATGAACGACGCTGCTGCACCGCGACACCTCTGGGCCCGCCGGGTGCAGCAGGCCTCCGCCGCCGTCCTGAAGTTCGAACGTCTGGCCCTGATGGGCCTGATGGGCGGGCTGACCCTGTTGATACTGCTGAACGTCGTGACCCGCTACAGCGGCGTGCCGATCTACTGGGTCGACGAGGCGGCGGTCTATCTGGTGGTCTGGCTGTGCTTTGTCGGCGCCTCGGCGATGACAAGGCTGCGGCTGGACTTCGCGGTCAGCCTGCTGACCGACCATCTCGGCGAGCGCAACGCGCGCCGGCTCAAGGCCCTGGCCACCTTCGGCGTGCTGTGCTTCGGGCTGGCGATGCTGGCGATGTGCTGGCTGTGGATGGACCCGGTGGGCATCGCCCGCTACGGCTTCGATGCCAAGGAGTATGCGGCCGAGAGCTTCAATTTTCTCTACACCGAGCGTACCCAGACCCTGAACTGGCCGACCTGGATCGTGCAGTCCATCCTGCCGCTTTTCGGCCTGACGTTCAGCCTGCATGCGGCGGCCAATCTGGTCGAGGACCTGGGACTGCGGCCGCGTGCCGAGGTCAAGGGCTTCGATATCCACAACGCTGAAGAAGCGGTGAATTGAGATGCTGACCGGCGCCTTCTTCCTCTTCGTGATGCTGGTCGGCGTGCCGATCGGCGTCTGCCTGTGCCTGGCCGGCATCGTCTATATCTACAGCAACGGCAACACCGTGCTCTTGCAGTCCTTCCCCAGCCAGATGTTCGGCGGGGTCGACAGCTACGGCCTGATCGCGATTCCGCTGTTCATCCTGATCGGCGAGATCATGAGCAGCGGTGGCATCACGCGCCGTCTGGTGGAGCTGGCGATGGCCTTTGTCGGCTCGGTGCGCGGCGGCCTGGCCTATGTCAACATCCTCGCGAATATGATGGTCTCGTCCATCATCGGCTCGGCCACGGCCCAGGTCGCCATCATGTCCAAGATCATGGTGCCGGAGATGGAGAAGCATGGCTATGACAAGACCTTCGCGGCCGGCGTCACCGTCTATGGCGGCATGCTGGGCCCCATCATCCCGCCCTCGGTGATGTTCGTGGTCTACAGCGTGCTGGCCCAGGTCGCGGTCGGCGACATGCTGACCGCCGGCATCCTGCCGGGCATCGTGCTGACCCTGCTGTTCTTTGTCGTGATCGCCTGCATGGGTGTGATCTACAAATACCCGCGCAGCGAGCGCAAGACCCTGCGCGAGCGCGCCCGCAGCGCGCTGGCCGCCTCACCGACGCTGCTGATCCCCATCGTCATCGTCGGCTCCATTCTCGGCGGCTTCGCCAACCCGACCGAGGCGGCGGCGGTCGGCGCGGTCGCGGCGGCGCTGATCGGCCGCTATGTGACGCGCGAGTTCCGCTTCGGCATGCTGCCGGCCATCCTCTTGCGCGCGGCGGTCTATTCGGCCATCGTGCTCTTCCTGGTCGCGGCGGCCGCCGTATTCTCCTGGCTGCTGATCTACGGCAAGGTGCCGCAGGCGGCGGCGGCGTGGATACAGACCGTGGCCAAGGACCCGGTGACCTTTCTGCTGCTGGTCAATGTGATCCTGCTGATCATCGGCACCGTGATCGACGGCATCCCCGGCCTGATCATGACCGTGCCCATCCTCTTGCCTATCGCCACCGAGGTCTACGGCATCGACCCGCGCCATTTCGGCGTGGTCGTCGTCGTCAATCTGGTGCTGGGCCTGATGTCGCCGCCGGTGGGGCTGAGCTTCTTTGTCGCGGCCGCCGTGACCGGCGCCAAGCCGGGAAAGATGTTCCTCGTCACGCTGCCGTTCTTCGTGATCTGCTGCGTCGCGCTGGTGCTGCTGTCGCTGTTCCCGAGTCTCTCGCTCGCTCTCCTGAACTAAACCCGAAAGGTCCGCGCCATGACTCTGCTGACCCGTCGCCAACTCGTTCAAGCCGGCGCCGCGCTGGCGGCCCCCGCCTTCATCGGCCAGGCCCGCGCCCAGGCCAAGGAATTCCGCCTCGGCCTGATCACGCCGGCCGGCCATTCCTGGAACCGCGCCGCGCTGGCCTTCGGCGAGAGCATCAAGAAGGAAAGCAAGGGCCGCCTGTCCGTCACCGTCTTCCACTCGGGCCAGTTGGGCAACGAGTCGGCGATGATGCAGCAGCTGCAGACCGGCGCGCTCGACATGGGCTGGATCCAGGCCGCCGAGCTGGGCTCGCGGGTCGCCAGCGTCGCGGCCATCAACGCGCCCTATCTGGTGCGCTCGACCACCGACGTCGCCAAGCTGGTGCGCCACGAGGCCGCGCTGAAGCTCCTGGAGGTGCTGCCGCGCGAGACCGGCACCATAGGCCTGGGCTGGGGCATCACCGGCATGCGCGTGGTGTTCTCGACCAAGGAGATCGCCGGCGTCAAGGACATCAAGGGCATGAAGCTGCGCATCAACCCGACCCCGGTCTACCGCGACTTCTACCAGTCGCTGGGTGCCGCGCCGACGCCGATCCCGACGCCACAGGTCTTCGACGCGATGGCCAACGGCCAGGTCGACGGGCTGGAGGCCGATATCGAGTTCTCGTGGAACCAGCGCTTCGACAAGGTGGCCAAGAGCATGCTGCAGATGAATGCGCTGTTCATGCCTTTCGCGCCTCTGGTCTCGGGCCGCATCTGGCAGGGCCTGGATGCCAAGGACAAGGAGCTGATACGCGGCCTGGTGCGCCAGTCGCTCGATGCGCAGATCAAGGACATCGTGACCACCGAGCTGGGCCTGATCGAGAAGTTCAAGGCCGTGCCCTTCGCGATCAAGACCGAGCCGGGCCTGGATACCCAGGCGCTGATCAGCGACTTCGACAAGCTCTGGCTGCCCAAGGCGCCGCAGATCGCCGCGCTGCGCAAGGTCGGGGCCGCGCTGTGAGCCTGGCGATCAGCGGTGAGCAGCTGATAGGTGCCGCAGCGAAGCGCGGCACGGCCGGCGAGATCCAGGCCTGGAGCCCGATCCGGGGTCAGGTCTTGCCGGAGACCTTTGGCGGCGGCGATGCGGCCGATGTCGAGCGGGCCTGCGCGCTGGCGCGCGCCGCCGCCGATCCCTGGCGCCGCAGCCTGCCCGAGCAGCGCGCGCGCTTGCTGGAAGCCGTCGCCGAGGGCCTGCTGGCGCTGGGCGATGTGCTGATCGAGCGCGCGCATCTGGAATCGGCCCTGCCCGTCGCACGGCTGCAGGGCGAGCGCGGCCGCACCGTCGGCCAGCTGCGCCTGTTCGCCCAGGCCTTGCGCGACGGCCACTGGAGCGCCGCGACCCTGGACTCGGCCCTGCCCGAGCGCACGCCGCTGCCGCGTGCCGATCTGCGCTCGCACAAGATCGCCATCGGGCCGGTCGCGGTGTTCGGCGCCAGCAATTTTCCGCTGGCCTTCTCGGTGGCCGGCGGCGACACGGCCGCCGCGCTGGCGGCCGGCTGCCCGGTCATTGCCAAGGCCCATCCGGCCCATCCCGGCAGCTCGGAGCTGGTTGGCCGCGTGATCCAGCAGGCGGTGCGCGAGCTGGGCCTGCCCGAGGGCCTGTTCTCGCTGCTGCACGACGCCGGCACCGCGCTGGGCCAGGCCCTGGTCGCGCATCCGGTGATCCAGGCGGTCGGCTTCACCGGCTCGCGGCGCGGCGGGCAGGCCTTGATGGCCGTGGCCCAGGCGCGGCCGCAGCCGATTCCGGTCTATGCCGAGATGAGCGCGATCAACCCGGTCTTTCTGCTGCCGGCGGCGCTGGCGGCGCGGGCCGAGGCCATCGCCCAGGGCTTCGCCGATTCACTGACCCTGGGGGTCGGTCAGTTTTGCACCAATCCCGGCCTGCTGCTCGCGCTCGATGGCCCTGATCTGCAGCGCTTTGTGGCGGCGGCCCTGCCGCTGCTGGCCGCCAAGCCGGCCGGCACGATGCTGACCCCGGGCATCCAGTCGGCCTTCGAGACCGGCGCCGCGCGGCTGCGCGAGCAGCCCGGCGTCCAGACCCTGGTGCAGGGCGCGGCCCAGCTTTGCGTCGCCGATGCCGCGCGCTTCATCGCCAACCCGCTGCTGCATGAAGAAGTGTTCGGCCCCGCCGCGCTGCTGCTGCGCTGCCGCGATGAGACCGAGCTGCTGGCGGTGACCGAGGCGCTGGAGGGCCAGCTGACCGCGACCCTGCAGCTGGATGCGGCCGATACGCAGCTCGCCCAGGCCTTGCTGCCGGTGCTCGAACGCAAGGCCGGGCGCATCCTGGCCAATGGCTTCCCGACCGGGGTCGAGGTGGCGCCCGCGATGGTGCATGGCGGCCCCTGGCCGGCCAGCAGCAGCGCGGCCCATACCTCGGTGGGCACGGCCGCGATCGAGCGCTTTCTGCGCCCGGTCTGCTATCAGGACCTGCCGGCCGAGTTGCTGCCGCCGGCGCTGCAGCCACACAACCCGCTGGGCCTGTGGCGGCTGCGCGATGGCAAGCCCTGTCCCCCGGAGGGCTGAACATAGGCGACACTTGGCAGCCGCTGCGGCGTTAAGGGAGAGGCATGGCCTGGCTGCCAAGAACATTCAGTATTCAGACGCGCTTGATCGCCGGCATTGCGCTGGCCACCACGGTGCTGGTGGTACTGATCGCCTGGTATTGGACCGCACGCGAGGAGCGTGAGCTGACGGCGGCGTTGGACCGACGCGCGGAGCGCATGAGCCAGATGGTGGCGCGCGGTTTCGGCGGGCCGATCTGGAATCTGGACACGGTGGCGGTGGCCAATCTGCTTGATGCGGTGATGGCCGATCCCGAGGTGCACGAGATCGAGATCAAGGCCGTGGGGGTCGAGGCCGAGCCTATGCTGCGCCGCCGTGACACGGCGCTGGTGCAGCCGCTGGAGCGCCAGGTCGACATCCTGCATCAGGCCTCGCCGCAAAGCCCGGCCAATGCGGTCGGCCGGGCGCGGCTGGTGTTCAACCGCGAACAGGTGCTGGTCAGCGTGGGCCAGACCCGCCAACTGGTCGGCAGCCTGCTGGCCGCCGTGCTGGCGGCCATCGTCGTGACCAGCTACTGGCTGGTGCATCGCCTGGTCAGCTGTCCGGTGATGGCGCTGGGCGGCCTGGCGCGGCGGGTGGCCGGTGGCGATCTGGGCGCCACATTGCCGGTGCAGCGCGCCGATGAGCTGGGCCAGCTGACCGAGCAGTTCAACCGCATGAGCGTGCAGCTCAAGGCCTCGTCCGAGGGCCTGCGGCGCAGCGAGGAGCGCTATCGCAGCCTGTTCGAGAACGCCACCGAAGGCATCTTCCAAGCCGATGGCCGCGGCCGGCTGCTGAGCGTCAACAAGGCGTTGGCCCAGATGCTGGGCTATGCGCGGCCCGAGCAGGCGCTGGCCGGCACCGTCAGCCTGCGCCGGCTGGCCGGGGTCGAGCTGGCCGAGTTCAAGCGGGTCGCCCATGCGCTGCAGCGCCATCGCGTGCTGCAGCAGGTGCCGCTGCTGATCAGCGGGCGCGAGGGGCGTCAGCTCTGGGTCGAGTTGAGCGTGCACATCGTCGCCGACACCGATGGCCTGGGCCCGCGCATCGAGGGCATGCTCAGCGACATCTCGCAGCGCCGCCTGGCCGAGCAGGAGCTGACCCGCCACCGCGACCATCTGGAGGAACTGGTAGCCGAGCGCACGTTGGAGCTCAACCAGGCACGGCTGCGCGCAGAGGGCGCCAACCAGAGCAAGAGCCGCTTCCTGGCGACGATGAGCCACGAGTTCCGCACGCCGCTGAACGCCATTCTGGGCTTCGCCCAGCTGCTGCAGATGGACACCGGCCTGAGCACGCCGCAGCAGGGCAAGATCAATCTGATCCGCGATTCCGGCGAGCATCTGCTGAGCCTGATCTCGGACCTGCTGGACATGGCCAGCATCGAGGCCGGCCGGGTGCGGCTGATGCCCACCGTGGTCGATCTGCGTGGGCTGCTGGAAGTGGCCTGCGACAGCCTGCGGCCGCGCGCGGAGGAGAAGCAGCTGCAGTTCCGGCTCGAGATCGACGCCGAGCTGCCGGCGCGGGTGCGCCTGGATGGCCAGCGCCTGCGCCAGGTGGTGCTGAACCTGCTGTCCAACGCGATCAAGTTCACCGATGCCGGCGAGGTCTCGGTGCGCGCCCGGCTGCTGCATCAAGACCCCAGCGCGGCGCGCATGCGGGTCGAGGTGATCGACACCGGCATCGGCATGGACGAGGCCCAGATGGCCCGGCTCTTCAAGCCCTTCGAGCAGGTCTCCGAGATCGACCGCCGCGACGGCGGCACCGGCCTGGGCCTGTCGATCAGCCAGCAGCTGATGCGGCTGATGGACAGCGAGATCAGCGTCAGCAGCGCGCCGGGGCAGGGCAGCTGCTTCAGCTTCGAGCTGGAGATGGCGCTGCAGTCCTGAGGCCGATTTGCGAAGATGCGATCATTGAATCACAATTGCATCACTTTGGATGCAGCGATGCTTCGTATGAGAACGACCGTGACGATTGACGACGCCCTGTATGAGGAGGCCCTGGAACTGGCCGAGCCCGACATGGACAAGGCCGATCTGTTCCGTGAGGCGGTGAAGACCTTTATTCGGGTGCAGGCCGGCAAGCGGCTCGCGGCGCTCGGCGGAACGGCGCCCGAGATGGACGACATCCCGCGGCGCCGCGAAAGCGCTCGTCGATGACGAGCGTGCTGGTGGATACATCCGTCTGGGTCCATCATTTCCGGCAGCGCAGTGCACCCTTGATGGACTTGCTGGCACGGGGTCTTGTGATGAGCCATCCCATGGTGCTGGGTGAGCTTGCTTGCGGCACGCCGCCGTCGAGGGCGCGGACCTTGGCTGATCTTGCGCGGCTGCAGTCGACCCAGCAGGCCAGCACGCGCGAGGTGCTGGCCTTCCTGGAGCGAGAGCGCCTGTTTGGCATGGGCTGCGGCCTGGTGGACATCACTCTCTTGGCGTCGGCGCTGATGACGCCTGGCGTCGAGCTATGGACGCTGGACAAGCGTCTTGGCGACCTGGCCGAGCGATTCGGCCTGAGGCATCGGCCAGCGCTGCACTGAAACCTCAAGAGCGCCAGGTGCTGCAACACCAGCGACAAAGGCGTATGCGAAGGTGGCGGATCGATGCAACAGGCGCATCTCTTTGCTGCGCTTCACAAAGGCCAGTCGCTGCTTGGCTTGATGCCTTCCTTGGTGATCAGTTCATGCGTTCGGTTTCCAGATTCCACATAACCCGATCCACCCTTGAGTACGGTGCCATCGTCAAGCGTCACTTCAAGGCTGTAGCTGCCTTCGCCTGCAATGAACAGAGTGAGCGTCGCGGAAGCTCCGTCCACCAGGTGCTTCAGCCCGACCGTGCCCGATTGGCCGGCGGTCCCATGATGGAGCTGTAGATCCGAGATCATTTGTCCGGTCCGGTGTTCGATGGTGACCCAGGTCAGTGGCTGAATCCAGCCGCGCATGCCGGCGGTGAGTGCGCCGGTAAGGAAGGCCATGCCGGCGATTAGGCTGATGGCAAGGATCTTGACGACAAGTCTCATGGCGGTGACAGGGCGGGGAGAGTGGTGCTGACCTCAAAAATGTAGCAAGGACTTGGATCCCTCTGATGGGGGGATAGTGCGCGGTGCCGCGATGCAGCCCTGTTCGCTCTGCACCTTCCACAGCCAGTGGCTCCTGGCTCGCGGCGCGATACTCGCTGCCTATGTCCTGGATGATTTTCTACAAGCTGCTGGCGATCTTCATCACGGTGGCGATCGGCTGGTTCGTCGGCCGCATGCGCTGGCTGGGCGACGCCTCGGCCGGCGGCAGCGGGGGGGACCCGGCCAAGGTCTTGTCGGCGGCGGCCTTCTACCTCTTCGTGCCGGCCCTGCTGTTCCGCACCACGGCGCGGGTCGATTTCGACAGCCTGCCCTGGCTGACCCTGAGCGCCTTCTTCGGCCCGCTGATGCTGCTGATCCTGCTGATCTATGGCGTGCAGCGCTGGCGCGGCGCCGGTCGCGAGGAGCCGGCCCTGCCTTGCGTGCAGGCCATCACGGTGGGCTTCGGCAACACCTTGCAGGTGGGCGTGCCGCTGGCGGCCGGCATCTTCGGCGAGGCCGGGCTGGCCATCCACATCACTGTGGTCAGCCTGCATGCGCTGCTGATACTGACCCTGCTGACCCTGCTGGTCGAGCATGACCTGGCACGCGCCCGGCCCGGCGCCAGCCTCGGCCGCACCTTGGCGCTGACGGTCAAGAACACCGTGATCCATCCGGTTGTGCTGCCGGTGGTGGCCGGCCTGCTGTTCAATGCCTCCGGGCTCACGCTGCCGGCGGTGCTGGACGAGGTGCTGCAGTTGCTGGGCACGGCCGTCGTGCCGCTGTGCCTGACGCTGATCGGCATGTCGCTGGCCTATTACGGCTGGCCCTCACGCTGGCGCGGCGCGCTGTCGCTGGCGTTGCTGAAGCTGTTCGCGCTGCCGGCCCTGGTGCTGCCCATCGCGCATTGGGGCTTCAACCTCAGCGGCATGCCGCTGGCGGTGATCGTGATGCTGGCGGCCCTGCCCACCGGCTCGAATGCACTGATCTTCGCCCAGCGCTACCAGACCCGCGAGGCCGAGGTGACCGCCGCCACCGTGCTGTCCACCGTGGCCTTCGTGCTGAGCGCGCCGCTGTGGCTGGCCATCGTGACCCTGTTTCCTTGAACCCGCTGCCGCCATGAGTCAAGACCCGACCCTTGTCGTTTCGGCCGCCGAGCTGGCGCCCGAGCAACTGCACCAGGCCTTTGTCGGCGCCTTTGCCGACTATCTGATTGGACCCTTCCAGACCACGCTGGCGCAATGGCCGG
Organism: Paucibacter sp. XJ19-41; assembly: GCF_028462495.1. Taxonomy (NCBI): domain Bacteria; kingdom Pseudomonadati; phylum Pseudomonadota; class Betaproteobacteria; order Burkholderiales; family Sphaerotilaceae; genus Roseateles; species Paucibacter sp. XJ19-41. The sequence continues at coordinate 150 of NZ_JAQOWX010000110.1, read as the reverse complement.
GCCTGCTGGCCCGCCAGGGCATCGATCTGGAACTCAGCCGTGTGGTGCTGCACGACCGCGAGATCCTGGCCTTCGCCTTCGTCGCGCCGCGGCCCGAGAGCGGGCGCTGGCGGCTGGCGACGATGGGCGCGTTGCCGGCCGCGCGCGGCA
>NZ_JAQOWX010000011.1:0-77950 GCF_028462495.1 Paucibacter sp. XJ19-41 | reverse complement strand
CGCCAGCGCGCCGGCCGGTGCCGCCGCCAAGCCGCCGGTCGACCCGACCGCGCCCAAGCCCTTCGCCGAGGTCAGCAAGGGCGCGACCCAGCAGGACGGCCTGTTCCCGATCTGGCGCAAGGATGACAAGGTCTGGATCGAGATCCCGAAGGCGATGCTGAACAAGCCGGTGCTGTTCACCGTCAATATCGCCAACTCGGTCGGTGAGCGCGGCCTCTATGCCAGCCAGATGGGCTCGGACTGGATGGCCGAGTTCCGCCTGGTTGGCAAGCAGGTGCAGCTGATCGCGCTGAACACCAAGTTCCGCGCGGTGGCCGACCAGGGCTCCAAGCGGGCCATCGAGCAGGCCTTCTCGCCCAGCCTCTTGGGCTCGGGCACGGTGGCCAGCGCCGAGCATCCGGAGCGCAAGTCGGTGCTGGTCGATGCCGGCTTCCTGCTCAGCGACATTCCCGGCTATTCGACCCGGCTGGAGATGGCCTACCGCCTGCCCTATGCGATCGACCGCGCGAACTCCTCGATCGCGAGCAGCCGCGCCGAGGCCGCGCTGTCGACCCTGACCGCCCGCATCCATTTCGCGACGCCGCGCATCCCCGCGCCGCCGCTGGTGCCCACGCCCAGCCCGGTGCCGCCGCCGACGCCGCCGCAGTCCACACCGGACCCGCGCAGCTTCTTCGTCGACTATGTCTACAGCTTCGCGGCCCTGCCCGAGACGCCGATGGCGGTGCGCCATGCCGACCCGCGCCTGGGTCACTTCATGGAATCCTTCACCGACCTGGGCGGTGATCTGAAGGCCAACCCGCGCCTGCACTATGTGCAGCGCTGGCGCCTGGAAAAGCAGGACCCGGCCGCCGAGCTGTCCGAGCCGGTCAAGCCCATCACCTTCTGGATGGACAAGAACATCCCGGCCCGATACCGGCCGGCGGTCGAGGCCGGCATTGTTGAATGGAACAAGGCCTTCGAGAAGATCGGCTTCAAGAACGCTGTGGTCGCCAAGCAGCAGCCCGACGATGCCAACTGGGACAATATGGACGCCGGCCATGCGTCGATCCGCTGGTTCGTCGGCGCCGATGTCGGCTTTGCGATCGGCCCCAGCCACACCGACCCGCGCAGCGGCGAGATCCTGGACGCCGACATCGGCATGAGCGATGTGTTCGCGCGCGGCTCGCGCCGCATGATTGTCGAAGACGTGGGCCTGAGCAGCGAGCAGCGCCTGGCCCAGCTGAGCCAGGGCTGGCAGGGCTTGCAGGGCTTGCCGGCGGGCGAGGCGCCGGCCCAGTGCCACTATGCGCAGGAGGCTGCGGCCGAGATGAACTTCGCGCTGGACCTGCTCGAAGCGCGCGGCGATATCGCGCCCGACAGCCCCGAGGCCGAGGCCTTTGTGCAGGCGGTGATCAAGGACACCATCATGCATGAGGTGGGTCACACGCTGGGCCTGAAGCACAACTTCAAGGCCTCGACGACCATCACTCGCGAGCAGCTCAAGGACAAGGCCCTGACCGAGGCCAAGGGCATCTCCGGCTCGGTGATGGACTACAACGCCTACAACCTGGCGCTCAAGGGCGAGACCCAGGCCGCGTTCAACAACAGCACGCTGGGTGCTTACGACTACTGGGCCATCGAGTACGCCTACAAGCCGATCGCGCCGGAGCAGGAGAAGGCCGAGCTGGCACGCATCGCTGCGCGCAGCACCGAGCCGGCTCTCGCCTATGCCGACGATGCCGATGCCGGCGGCTTCGGCCTCTATGACGGCCTGGATCCGCTGGCCAACCGCTTCGACCTCGGCGACGACCCGCTGGCCTATTACAAGAAGCGCCTGCAGCTCTCGCAGGAGCTGTGGACCCGCGTGCAGGACCGCAAGCCCGAGGCCGGTGATGATCCGCTGCGCCAGCGCCGCGCCTTGCTGGCCGGCTTCAACCAGCTCTACCGTGCGGCCGAGCTGGTGGGCAAGTATGTCGGCGGCATGCATGCGCTGCGCGATCTGCCGGGCAGCACCGGCCGCCCGGCTTTCCGGCCGGTCGAGCCGGCCAAGCAGCGCGAGGCCCTGCAGTTCCTGTCCACCGGCCTGTTCAGCGAAAGCAGCTTCCGCTTCCGCCCCGAGCTGCTGGCCAGTCTGACCCTGGACTACAACGAGTGGGAGCGGGGCGTGCCGGTCAACCTGCCGGCCGCAGTCGCCCGCGTGCAGCTGGTGGCGCTGGACCGCCTGCTCAGCGCCAACACCGCGACCCGCCTGCTCGACACCCCGGCCTATCTGGCGCCGGCCCAGCGCAAGAACATGATCTCGCTCAACGAGGTCTATGCCACGGTGCAGAGCTCGGTCTGGAGCGAGCTCAAGAGCGGGGCCGAGATCGACCGGCTGCGCCGCAATCTGCAGCGCGAGCATCTGAAGCGCCTGCAGACCCTGCTGACCCGGGGCTCGGCCAGTCTGCCGCCCGATGCGCTGAGTCTGCTGCGCTACAACGCGACCCGGCTGCAGGCCGAGCTGCGCCAGGCCTCGGGCAATGGCGCGCTGTCGGTCGAGAGCCGTGCGCATCTGGCCGAAAGCCTGGGCAGCCTGACCGAGGCCTTGCGTGCGACGATGACACGCAGCTGAGCCGCCGCGGCCCGCCCCTCGCAAAAGCCGGCCGCGTGCCGGCTTTTGTTTCCCAGGATTCACAAACCATATTGCTCCAGATGACACTTTGCCCCCATCCACTGTCGGCGCTGCTGTTGGCCCTGTTGCTGAGCAGCGGCGTCAGTCTGGCCCAGACGCCGCCATCCCCCGCAAGCGCGGCGGCCCCCAAGCCCTTCGCCGAGGTCATCAAAGGCGCCAGTCCGGATGAGGGCCTGTTCCCGCGCTGGCGCAAGGACGACAAGGTCTGGATCGAGGTGCCGAAGGCGGCGCTGAACAAGCCTTTTCTGTTCAGCGTCAATTTCTCCAACTCGGTCGGCGAGCGTGGTCTCTACGCCAGCCAGATGGGCCCAGCCTGGCTGGCCGAATTTCGCCTGGTCGGCAAGCAGCTGCAGCTGATCGCGCTGAACACCCAGTTCCGCGCGGTGGCCGATCAGGGCTCCCGGCGCGCCATCGAGCAGGCCTTCTCGCCCAGCCTGCTAGGCGCCGGCGCACTGGCCAGCGCCGAACACCCCGAGCGCAAGTCCCTGCTGGTCGACGCGGCCTTCCTGCTGTCCGACATCCCCGGCTACTCGACCAAGCTGGAGGCGGCCTACCGCCTGCCGTTCAGCCTGGACCGCGCCAACTCCTTCATCGAGACCGCCCGCGCCGAGGCCGCGCTGTCCACGCTGAGCGCCCGCATCCACTTCGCGACGCCGCGCATCCCGGCGCCGCCGCTGCTGCCCGGCCCAGCCCCGACGCCGCCGCAGGCCACGTCCGATCCGCGCAGCTTCTTCGTCAGCTATGTCTACAGCTTTGCGGCCCTGCCCGAGCAGCCGATGGCGCCGCGCCTGGCCGATCCGCGCCTGGGCCATTTCAGCGACGCCTTCAGCGATCTGGGCGGCGATCTGAAAGCCAACCCTCGGGTCCACTACATCAAGCGCTGGCGGCTGGAGAAGCAGGACGAGGCGGCCGCGCTGTCCGAGCCGGTCAAGCCCATCACCTTCTGGCTGGACAAGAACATCCCGCTCAAATACCGCCCGGTGGTGGCCGAGGCCATCCTGGAGTGGAACAAGGCCTTCGAGAAGATCGGCTTCAAGAACGCGCTGGTGGTCAAGCAGCAGCCCGACGATGCCGACTGGGACAATATGGACGCCGGCCATGCCTCGGTGCGCTGGTTTGTCGGCGCCGACATCGGTTTCAATATCGGCCCCAGCCGCAGTGACCCGCGCAGCGGCGAGAGTCTCGACGCCGATATCGGCCTCAGCGATGCCTTCGGTCGCGGCGCGCGGCGCCAGATCGTCGACGACATCGGTCGCCACAGCCACCAGCAATCCGACGGCTCGGTCTGCATGGACGCCGAGTTCAGCGCCGCCGAGGCCGAGTTCGCGCTGGATCTGCTGGAAGCGCGCGAGGAGTTCGCGCCCGACAGCCCCGAGGTCGAGGCCTTTGTGCGCAGCACCATCAAGGGCACGATGATGCACGAGGTCGGCCACACCCTCGGGCTCAAGCACAACTTCAAGGCCTCCACCGGCATCAATGCCGCGCAGCTGCAGGACAAGGCCTTCACCGAGGCCCACAGCATCTCCAACTCAGTGATGGAGTATGTGGCGGTCAATATCGCGCTGAAGGGCGAACCCCAGGCCGGCTTCCACCGCTCGACCCTGGGGCCTTACGATTACTGGGCTATCGAATACGCCTACAAGCCGCTGCCCAAGGACAGCGAGGCGGCCGAGCTGGCGCGTATAGCCGCGCGCAGTACCGAGCCGGCGCTGGCCTACGGCGACGATGTCGATGCCGGCACCAGCGGTCTCTACGACGGCATGGACCCCAGCGCCAATCGCTTCGACCTCAGCAACGACCCACTGGCCTACTACAAGAAGCGCCTGAAGCTCTCGCAGGAACTCTGGGCCCGCGTGCAGGACCGCCAGCCCCAGCCCGGCGACGATCCGCTGCGCGCGCGCCGCTCGGTGCTGGCCGGCCTGACCCAGCTGGCCACTGTGGCCGAGCTCAGCGCCAAATACGTTGGCGGCATGACGGCGCTGCGCGACCTGCCCGGCAGCACCGGTCGGCCCAGCTTCGCGCCGGTCGATCCGGCCAAGCAGCGCGAGGCCTTGCAGTTTCTGGCCAGCGGCATCTTCAGCGCCGACAGCTTCCGCTTCCGGCCCGAGTTCCTGTCCAGCCTGGGCCTGGACTACAACGAACGCGATCTGCGTGGCCTGCCGCTGAGCATCCCGGCCTCGGTCGCGCGGGTGCAGCTGGGGGCGTTGGACCGCCTGCTGGGCGCACCGACAGCGCAGCGCCTGCTCGATCTGCCGGCCTATGTGGCCGTCGAGCAGCGCCGCGGCCTGATCTCGCTCAGCGAGGTCTATGCGAGCTTGCAGGGCTCGATCTGGAGCGAGCTGAAAAGCGGCGCCGAGATCGACCGGCTGCGCCGCAATCTGCAGCGCGAGCATCTGAAGCGGGTTCAGACCCTGCTGACGCGCGGCTCGGCCAGCCTGCCGCCCGACGCGCTGAGCCTGCTGCGCCATCACGCCACCCGGCTGCAGGCCCAGCTGCGCCAGGCCGCGGGCCGCGGCGGCCTGTCGGTCGAGAGCCGGGCCCATCTGGCCGAGAGTCTGAGCCTGCTGACGCAGGCACTGCGCGCGACGATGACGCGGGCCTGAGCCCGGCCGCGTCTTCAGGCGGTCTTCAGGCGGCCATGCTCCAATCGCGGTGCTCATGAACATCCTGCTGCTCGAAGACGATCTGGACCTGGGGGACGCGGTGCGCCTGGCTTTCGAAGCCGAGGGCTACCGTGTGGTCTGGGTGCGCCGCCTGGCCGACGCGATCGCGGCCCTGGGCGGTGCCCGGCCCGACCTGCTGGTGCTGGATCTGGGCCTGCCCGATGGTGACGGCCATGAGCTGCTGGCCTGGCTGAAGCAAGAGTCGGCGGCCGTGCCGGCCCTGATTCTGAGCGCGCGCGACGGCCTGGATGAGCGTCTGCGCGGCCTGGACGGCGGCGCCGACGACTATCTCGTCAAGCCTTTTGCCTTGCAGGAACTGCTGTCCCGGGTGCGGGCGCTGGCGCGGCGCAGCTATGGCCTGGAGAGCGGGCAGCTGAGCCTGCGCGGCCTGCTGCTGCACGAGGCCTCGATGCGGGCGACGGTCGATGGCCGGCTGCTGGAGCTCTCGCCCAGCGAGTTCCGTCTGCTGGCGGCGCTGCTGAAGCGCGCCGACCGGGTGCTGACCCGGCGCTTCCTGGAAGACCAGGTGCTGGCCGGCAGCGCGGCCGAGAGCAATGTGCTGGATGTGCACATCTCCAGCCTGCGCCGCAAGATCGGCGAGGGCTATATCCGCACGATACGGGGCCTGGGCTATGTGATGGACCGCCAGAGCGTCACCACCCGATGAGGGGCTGGTGGCGCCGGCTGGTCGAGCCCTCGGTGCTGCGTGGCCTGCTGCTGGCGCAGATCGCGCTGGTCAGCCTGGTCTGGCTGGGTCTGGTGCTGCTGGTGGTCAGGGAGAGCCAGCAGGAGACGGCGCTGCGCCAGTCGGTGCCGGCGATGGAGGCCCTGGTGGCCACGGCCGAGGCCTTGGTCGACCAGCCCGAGGCTTTGCACCGGGTGCTGGGCAAGGTCGATGAATGGAACCGCCTGGGCGGCGGCGAGCAGGACGACCCGATGCTGCGCACCGGCATGCTGGTCTGGCGCGGCGCGGCCCGGGTCTTCGCCACCGACGGCCTGCCTGCCTCGCTGTATCAGCGCCATCCCGAGGGACTCAAGGAGATCGAGATGGTCGATGGCCGCTGGCAGGTGCTGACCGTGCACTCCGGCAGCGGCAGCGATGTCGCGGTCAGCTTCATCTACCCCCAGGGCATCATGGCCGTGATGGTGGCGCTGAACAGCCGCGGCTATCTGCTGCTGCCGCTGATCGTCAGCCTGCCGCTGCTGGTGTTGCCGGCCTGGCTGTCGGTGCGCTGGGCGCTGCGGCCCTGGCGCCGGCTTAGCGCCGAGGTGGCGCGGCGCGACGAGCAGGAGCTGTCGCCGATCACGCTGCCGGCTCGCGAGCGCGAGCTGCGGCCGCTGCTGGAGGCTATCAACCGGCTGCTCGGCCGCCTGCGCGGCGCGCGCACGCGTGAGCGCCAGTTCGTCGCCGATGCTGCCCATGAGCTGCGCACGCCGCTCAGCGCGATGAGTCTGTATGCCGAGTCGATGCAGCGCCTGGCGCTGCCGCCACCGGCTGCGCCGCTGCTGGACGGCATGCTGCGCAGCAGCGCCCGTGCCACGCGCCTGATCAACCAGCTGCTGACCCTGACGCGCAGCGAGGCCGAAGCCCAGGCGCCGGCCCGGCGCCTCGACCTGGCAGTCCTGGTCGGCGAGGTGCTGGCCGAGACGGCCATCCTGGCCGAGGGGCGGCGCGTGCAGCTGGACTGCGAGTTGCCGGAGTCGCTCTGGCTGGACGGCCAGGCCGAGGGCCTGGGCTCGCTGTTCGGCAATCTGATCGAGAACGCGATCAAGTACAGCCCCGAGGGCGGGCGCGTCAGCCTGCGCCTGTGGCGCGAGGGGGGCGAGATCTGCGCGCGCCTCAGCGATCAGGGGCCGGGCATTGCACCGGCCTGGCGCGAGGCGGTGCTGCACCGCTTCGCGCGCCTGCCCGACCAGAGCCAGGCCGGCAGCGGCCTGGGTCTGGCCATCGTGGCCAGCGTGCTGCAGAGCCATGGCGGCCGGCTGACGCTGGACGATGCGCCGGGCGGCGGGCTGCTGGTGCGGCTGTGGCTGCCGGCGGCGGATTCCGCCCGCGCCTGAGCAACGCGCCGGGTTGCCGNGCGTGCTGCAGAGCCATGGCGGCCGGCTGACGCTGGACGATGCGCCGGGCGGCGGGCTGCTGGTGCGGCTGTGGCTGCCGGCGGCGGATTCCGCCCGCGCCTGAGCAACGCGCCGGGTTGCCGGCGCTTAGACATGAGATCAGCGGCCAGTCCCGGGAGGGGCTGGGCTCAGCATGCCGGCGTCGCCTGTTTCATCTTCATTTCAAGTTCATCCTCCACTTGCAGTGCCCTATGCAAGTCCTTCTTTTTGAACGAATTTTGCCTGACTGGAAGCTCGAACAACAGAATGTAAGTGCTTGATTTCATTGGGAAAACATCGAGTTTCACCTTGACCGATGGCGACTCGGTGAGTAAAGTGGTGAAAAGTGCAATTTAGTGGGTCGCTGTGGCGAATTTTGTGTTTCAAGGGGCGAGCGCCTTGGCAATGGATGCCAAGGGGCGTTTGGCCGTCCCGACACGCCACCGCGAAGTGCTGCAGGCGCTGTGCGCCGGCCAGCTGACCATCACCAAGCATCCGGAAGGCTGCCTGATGGTGTTCCCACGCCCGGCCTGGGAAAACTTCCGCGACCGCATCGCGGCGCTGCCGATGTCGGCCTCGGGCTGGAAGCGGGTGTTCCTCGGCAATGCCCAGGATGTCGAGATCGATGGCGCGGCCCGCGTGTTGATCTCGCCCGAGCTGCGCGTGGCCGCCGGCCTGCAAAAAGACGTGATGCTGCTGGGCATGGGCAGTCATTTTGAACTCTGGGATGCCCAGGCCTATGCGGCCCATGAGGCGCAGGTGATGCAGTCCGAACTGCCGGACGCCCTCAAGGACTTCAGCTTCTGATGGACACCGCTGCCACCACTCCCGAGTTCTCCCACACCACGGTGCTGCTGCACGAGACCGTCGATGCGGTGCTGACCGCGCCCGACGGCATCTATGTCGATGGCACTTATGGCCGCGGCGGCCACTCGCGCCTGCTGCTCTCCAGGCTTGGGGAGGGCGGGCGGCTGATCGCGATCGATCGCGATCTCGAGGCCATTGCGGCCGCCACCTCGGGCGAGACGCGGGTCGATGACCCGCGTTTTTCCATCTGTCACTCGGCCTTTGCCGAAATGCGGGCGCAGCTCGCGGCGCTGGGCATCGAACAGGTGCAGGGCATTCTTTTGGATCTGGGGGTTTCCAGCCCGCAGATCGACAACCCCGAGCGCGGTTTCAGCTTCCGCTTCAGCGGACCGCTGGACATGCGCATGGACACCACCCGCGGCGAAAGTGCCGCGGATTTCCTGGCCCGCGCCGATGAGCGCCAGATTGCGGAGGTCATACGCAACTATGGGGAAGAACGGTTTGCTTCACAGATTGCAAAGGCGCTTGTTGCTCGCCGGGAAAGCGGGAGTGCTGTTCGAAGCACCGACGAGCTTTCCAAGGTCGTGGCTGGCGCGGTCAAAACCCGCGAGCCGGGCCAGGACCCTGCAACGCGCACATTTCAAGCGCTTCGGATTCACGTCAACGCCGAGCTTGAGGAGCTCGAACAAGGGCTGAATGCGGCACTGCGCCTGCTGGCCCCCGGCGGCCGGCTGGCGGTGATCAGCTTCCATTCGCTGGAAGATCGCATCGTCAAGAACTTCATCACCGCGCACAGCAAGGAAGTGTTCGATCGCCGCGCGCCCTTTGCCGAGCCTCAGGCGCTGGCGCTGACGGCGCTGGGCCGCATCAAGCCCAGCGAGACCGAGGTGCGCGCCAACCCGCGTTCGCGCTCGGCCATCCTGCGCGTGGCCGAACGCACCGAGGCGCCGCTGCCCGCCGAGCACCACCGTCACAAGGGTGGCAAGCGATGAGCCGGCTGAACCTGCTGCTGCTCGTGGCCGTGCTGGTCAGCGGCATGCTGCTGGTGCGCAGCGCCTATGACTCGCGCCGCCTGTTCACCGCGCTGGACCGCTCGCAGGCCGAGGCCCGGCGCCTGGAGGCCGACAGCCAGCGCCTGCAGGCCGAGCGCCATGCGCAGGCGACCAATCTGCGTGTCGAGCAGGTGGCCCGCGAGCGCCTGCGCATGCAGACCATCACGCCGGCGCTGACCCAGGTGGTCGAGGGCGGCCGTGCCGCCTCGGGAGTGCAGCGATGAGCTGGTGGCGCCCCGAAGCGGGCCGTGGCGCCGGCGCGCGCGCGCTCAATACCCGCAGCGTCAGCTATTCCAGCAGCCCGCTGCTGGCCTCGAAGACGCCGCCCTGGCGTTCGCGCTTTCTGGTCGCCCTGGTCGGGCTGGGCTTTGTCGGCCTGCTGGGCCGGGCCGTCTATGTGCAGTTCATCGCGGCCGACTTCTATCAGCGCCAGGGCGAGGCCCGCTATGCCCACACGATGGAGCTGCCGGCCAGCCGCGGGCGCATCGTCGACCGCAAGGGCCAGGTGCTGGCCACCAGCGTCGCCGTGCCCTCGGTCTGGGCGATCCCCAAGGAGGTCGATGCCGATCCGGCCAAGCGCCGCGCGCTGGCCAAGATCCTCGGCATCAGTGCCAAGGAGCTGGAGAAGAAGCTTGACCCGACCACCCGCTTCGTCTGGCTCAAGCGCCAGGCCGATGACGACACCGCCGCCCAGATCAAGGCGCTGGCGCTGAAGGGCGTGTTCCAGGATCGCGAGTACAAGCGCAAGTATCCGGAAGGCGAGGCCGCCGCCCATGTGGTGGGCTTCACCAATATCGAGGAGCGCGGCCAGGAGGGTATCGAGCTGGCCTTCCAGAAGGACCTGCAGGGTCGCGACGGCTCGCGCTCGGTGGTGCGTGATCGATTGGGCCGCGTCGTCGAAGATTTCGGCGAGAGCCTGCCGGCCGTCAATGGCCGCGACATCGATCTGTCGGTCGACTCCAAGGTGCAGTTTTTCGCCTACCAGCGGGTGCGCGATGCGGTGGCCGAGCACAAGGCCAAGGCCGGCTCGGTGGTGGTGCTGGATGTGCAGACCGGCGAGGTGCTGGCCCTGGCCAACTACCCCAGCTACAACCCGGGTGATCGCAAGAACCTCAGTGGCGCCCAGCTGCGCAACCGCGCGCTGACCGATATCTTCGAGCCCGGCTCGACGATGAAGCCCTTCATCGCCGCGCTGGCGCTGGAGAGTGGCCGGGTACGGCCCGACACCATCATCAATGTCGCACCGCGCAGCGTCAATATCAGCGGCTGGTCGCCGACCGATGCCCATGTCTACGGCGATCTGACGGTGGCCGGCGTGATCCAGAAGTCCAGCAATATCGGCACGGTCAAGATGGCCATGCAGATGCCGGCGCGCGAGATGCACGAGATGTTCACCGCCATCGGCCTGGGCCAGCGTCCGCAGCTGGCCTTCCCCGGCGCGGTGACCGGCAAGCTGCGGCCCTACAAGAGCTGGCGCCCGATCGAGCAGGCGACGATGAGCTATGGCTATGGCCTGTCGGCCTCGCTGTTCCAGCTGGCGCGCGCTTATACCGTCTTCGCGCGCGACGGCGAGGTGCTGCCGGTCACGATGATCAAGCAGCCCGAGGGCGAGGTGGCCCACGGCATCAAGGTGTTTTCGCCCAAGACTGCGCAGCAGGTGCGCGAGATGCTGCAGCTGGCGGCCGCGCCCGGCGGCACCGCGCCGATGGCCCAGGTCAGCGGCTACAGCGTCGGTGGCAAGTCCGGCACCGCGCACAAGCAGGAAGGCAAGGGCTATACCAACAAGTACCGCTCCTGGTTTGTCGGCATCGCGCCGATCTCCAAGCCCCGCATCGTTGTCGCGGTGATGCTGGACGAGCCCAGCACCGGCGTCTATTTCGGTGGCCGGGTGGCCGGTCCGGTGTTCAGCCAGGTGGTGGCGCAAAGCCTGCGGCTGCTGAACGTGCCGCCCGACCTGGAGGTCAAACCGCAAATCATGGCCAAGCACGAGCTGGCCGTGGACGAGAGCTTCTGAACATGCTCGCCCCCACAGTCACTTCGTTCAGTGCCCCCCGAGGGGGCGCTCATCGTCCTTCGGGACGGCCGGGCGGTCGATGATGCCCATCACCCGACTCAAATCCCCCGAGGCCGCGGCCCGCTGGCTGCGCGAATGGACTACCGGCCAGCTGCGCAGCGACAGCCGGCTGGTGGCGCCCGGCGATGCCTTCATCGCCTGGCCCGGTTATGCGCAGGACGGCCGTGCCCATGTGCGCGCGGCGCTGGCCGCCGGCGCGGCGACCTGCCTGGTCGAGGCCGAAGGTGTCGAGGCCTTTGGTTTCAATGACGCCCGCGTCGCCGCGCTGCCGGGGCTGAAGGCCTGCACCGGCCGCATCGCGGCCGAGTATTTCGAGCACCCCAGCGAGGCCGGTCTGCAGGTGATCGCCAGCACCGGCACCAATGGCAAAACCTCGACCGCCTGGTGGGTGGCCCAGATCCTGGGCGCGCTGGGCCGGCGCTGCGGCGTGGTCGGCACCTTGGGTATCGGCGAGCCGCCGCTGGGCGCAGCGCCGGGCCATATCGTCAACACCGGGCTGACGACGCCCGATCCGGTGCAGCTGCAGGCAGGATTTCGCCGCATGCTGGATGCCGGCTTTGCGGCCTGCGCGATCGAGGCCTCGTCGATCGGGCTCAATGAGCAGCGCCTGGCCGGCACGCGCATCGCGGTGGCACTGTTCACCAATTTCACCCAGGACCATCTGGACTACCACGGGACTATGGCCGCCTATTGGGAAGCCAAGCGCGCGCTGTTCGACTGGCCGGGCCTGCGCGCCGCCGTGCTCAATCTGGACGACCCCAAGGGCGGCGAGCTGGCCGCTGCGCTCACCAACAAGCTCGATGTCTGGACCTATGCGGTCAATGGCCCGGCGCGCTTGTCGGCCCATGGTCTGCATTACCGCGATGGCGGCCTGGCCTTCGAGCTGCATGAAGGCCAGCAGGTGCTGACGGTGCAGACCGGCCTGATCGGCGACTACAACGTCGCCAATCTGCTGGCCGTGATCGCCAGCCTGCGGGCGCTGGGCCTGGATCTGGCCGATATCGTCGGCGCCGTGCCCCAGATCAGCCCGGTGCCGGGCCGCATGCAGCGGGTCGGCGACGGACTGGGCAGGCCGCAGGCGGTGGTCGACTATGCCCACACGCCCGATGCGCTGGACAAGGCGCTCTCGGCGCTGCGCCCGCTGGCGGCGGCCCGCGGCGGCCGGCTCATCGCGGTGTTCGGCTGCGGCGGCAACCGCGATCCCGGCAAGCGCCCCCTGATGGGGGCGATCGCCGGCCGCCTGGCCGACGCCGTCGTGCTGACCAGCGACAACCCGCGCAAGGAGCCGCCGGCGCAGATCCTGGCCCAGATTGCCGAGGGCTTGAGCGGCGTGGCGCACCAGGTCGTCGAGGACCGGCGCGCGGCCATTGCGGCGGCGATTGGCCAAGCCGATGCGCGCGATGTCGTGCTGATCGCCGGCAAGGGCCATGAGGACTACCAGGAGATCGCCGGTGCGCGCCAGCCCTTCTCCGATGTGGCCGAGGCGCAGCAAGCGCAGGCCCGCTGGACCGGAGAACAGCCATGAGCGCAGCCCTGATGACACTGGCCCAGGCCCACCATCTGCTGCAGGCGGCGCTGCCGCAGGCGCGGCTGGTCGGTGACGGCCAGATCGAGATCGCCCGTGTGCACAGCGACACCCGCACGCTGCGCGCCGGTGATCTGTTCGTCGCGCTGCGCGGCGAGCGCTTCGATGCGCACGACTTTCTGCCGCAGGCCGCGGCCAGCGGCGCGGTGGCAGTGATCGCCGAGCGCGGCGTGGCCGAGGCCGGCCTGTCCGGCATCGAGGTGCCCGATGCCAAGCAGGCGCTGGGTCTGCTGGCCACGGCCTGGCGCAGCCATTGCCATCTGCCGCTGATCGCGGTGACCGGCAGCAATGGCAAAACCACGGTGACGCAGATGATCGCCAGCATCCTGCGGGCCTGGCTGGGCCTGGCCTCGCTGGCCACCGAAGGCAATTACAACAACGATATCGGCGTGCCGCTGACGCTGTTGCGGCTGCGCCAGGACGATGCCGTCTGGCACCGCGCCGCCGTGGTCGAGCTGGGCATGAATCACCCCGGCGAGATCGCCCCGCTGGCGGCGATGGCCCGGCCCACCGTGGCCCTGGTGACCAATGCGCAGCGCGAGCACCAGGAATTCCTGCAGACGGTCGAGGCGGCCGCGCGCGAGAACGGCGCAGCGATCGAGGCCCTGGGTGCGGCCGGTGTCGCGGTGTTTCCGGCCGAAGACGCTTGCGCGCCGATCTGGCACGCGATGGCCGGCCAGCGCGCCATGCTCAGCTTCGCGCTGCAGGGCCAGGCCGATGTGACCGGCCGTGCAGCCTGGGTACAGGGCAGCGAGACCCAAGGCGCCGGCCATTGGGCCCTGGAGCTGCACACGCCGGCCGGTGACGCGCCGGTGGCGCTGCGCGTGGCCGGTCTGCACAACGTCCGCAATGCCCTGGCCGCCGCCGCCAGCGCGCTGGCCGCCGGCGCACCACTGGCCGCCATCGTCCGCGGCCTGGAGAGTTTCGAGCCGGTCAAGGGCCGCTCGCAGCTGAAGAGCCTGAGCCGCCAGCGCGTCACGCTGATCGATGACAGCTACAACGCCAACCCCGACAGCGTGCGCGCCGCCATCGATGTGCTGGCCGATCTGCCGGGCGCCTCCTGGCTGATCCTCGGCGATATGGGCGAGGTCGGCAGCCAGGGGCCGGAGTTTCACCGCGAGGTCGGCGCCTATGCGGCCGAGCGCGGCGTGGCCGCCTTCTGGGCGGCCGGCAGCGCCTGCGCCGACGCGGCCGGCGCCTATGGCGGCGGCGCCCGCCATTTCGACACGACCGAGGCGCTGATCGCGGCGCTGGCCGAAGCGCCTCGGGTCAAGAACATTCTCGTCAAGGGTTCACGTTTCATGCAGATGGAAAGAGTCGTCGCCGCCTTGCTGGCACAGGATCAGGAGGGCGCGAACCATGCTGCTTAGTCTGGCCCTATGGCTGCAGGGCCTGTATCCGGACCTGGGCTTTCTGCGTGTGTTCCAGTATCTGACCTTCCGCGCGGTGATGGCGGCGATGACGGCCTTGCTGATCGGCCTGGCCTTCGGCCCCTGGGTGATACGCCGTCTGACCGCGATGAAGATCGGTCAGCCGATCCGCGAGTACGGCGTGCAGCAGCATCTGGTCAAGAGCGGCACGCCAACCATGGGTGGCGTGCTGATCCTGATAGGCATCGGGGTCTCGACCCTCTTGTGGTTCGACTGGAGCAACCGTTTCGTCTGGGTCGTGATGCTGGTGACCATGGGCTTTGGCGCGGTGGGCTGGGTCGACGACTGGCGCAAGGTCGTCGACAAGAATCCCGAGGGCATGCGCAGCCGTGAGAAGTTCTTCTGGCAGTCGCTGATCGGTCTGGTGGCCGCCCTTTACCTGGCCTTCAGCGTCTCCGAGACCTCGATCCTGGGTGTGATCGAGCTGTTCGCCCGCTGGGTGCAGAGCGGCTTCTCGACCGAGCTGCCGCCCAAGGCCGATCTGATCGTGCCCTTCTTCAAGACGGTCAGCTACCCGCTGGGCGTGTTCGGCTTCATCGGCCTGTCCTACTTCGTTATCGTCGGCACCAGCAATGCGGTTAACTTCACCGACGGCCTGGACGGCCTGGCCATCATGCCGGTGGTGCTGGTGGGCTCGGCGCTGGGCCTGTTTGCCTACCTGACCGGCTCGAGCATCTACTCGAAGTACCTGCTGCTGCCCTATATCCCCGGTGCTGGCGAGCTCTTGATCTTCTGCGCCGCGATGGCGGGGGCGGGTCTTGCCTTCCTGTGGTTCAACACCCACCCGGCCCAGGTCTTCATGGGCGATGTGGGCGCGCTCTCGCTGGGCGGCGCCCTGGGCACCCTGGCCGTGATCACGCGCCAGGAAATCGTGCTGGGCATCATGGGCGGCGTGTTCGTCGCCGAGGTGCTGTCGGTGATGCTGCAGGTCAGCTGGTTCAAGTACACGAAGAAGAAATTCGGCACCGGCCGGCGCATCTTCAAGATGGCGCCGCTGCACCACCATTTCGAGAAATCGGGCTGGAAGGAGACCCAGGTGGTCGTGCGCTTTTGGATCATCACGATGCTGCTGTGCCTGGTCGGCCTGGCCAGCCTGAAACTAAGGTGATCGCGCGATGAAGCATCTGCAAGGACTCAAGGTACTGGTGCTCGGCCTGGGTGACTCCGGCCTGGCGATGGCTGCCTGGGTCCGGCGCTGCGGCGGCGAAGCGCGAGTCTGGGACTCGCGCGAGGCCCCGCCGCAGCTGGCGGCGCTGCGCGAGCAGCTGCCCGAGGTCGAGTTCATTCATGGCGAGCTGCCCGAGTCCGCACTGAACGGCGTGCAGCTCGTGCTGAAGAGCCCGGGCCTGTCTCCGCTGGATGTGCGGCTGCTGCCGCTGCTGACTCTGGCGCAGGGCACCGGCGTGCCGGTGCAGGGCGAGCTGGACCTGTTTGCCCGTGCGCTGGCCGATCTGAAGGCCGAGCGCCGCTACGAGCCGGCCGTGCTGGCCATCACCGGCACCAATGGCAAGACCACGACCACCAGCATGTGCGCCCAGCTGGTCGAGCGCTGCGGCCGTCGTGTCGTGATGGCCGGCAATATCGGCCCCAGCATGCTGACGACCTTGGGCGCAGCGCTGGATCTGGAGCCGGCCGCCGAGCCCGTGCTGCCGCCCGAGCCGACCGAGACGGTTGCTGATGACAGCTCGGATGCGCCGGTCGTCGCTGAACAGACGGTGCTGGAGAGCATCGATGCGATGCTCGATGAGGCACCGCTGCCGATCAAGCCGCCGCCGCCCAAGCCGGCCGTCTTTGAACATCTGCCCGAGGTCTGGGTGCTGGAGCTGTCGAGCTTCCAGCTCGACACCGTGCAGGGCTTCGAGCCCACCGCCGCGACGGTGCTGAACCTGACCCAGGACCATCTGGACTGGCATGGCGATATGGCCGCCTATGGCCGCGCCAAGGCCCGCATCTTCGGCACCGAGATCGACAGCCCGACGGTGATGGTGATCAACCGCGACGATGCGCTGGTCGAGGCCATGGTGCCGGCGCCGGTCAAGGTGCAGCAGGGGCGCGGCCGGCCGGCCAAGCTGGTCGCGCGCAAGGTGGTGCGCTTCGGTCTCGACGCGCCGCGCCATCCGGGCGATTTCGGCCTGGTGCAGGAGGCCGGCATGAGCTGGCTGGTGCGCGCCCGCGAGGCCGATGAGACGATCAAGAGGAAAAAGGGCGAGGACGAGGAAGAGCTGTTGATCCAGCGCCTGATGCCGGCCGATGCGCTGCGCGTGCGCGGCCGCCACAACGCCGCCAATGCGCTGGCGGCCCTGGCCCTGGCCAGCGCGGCCGGCTGCCCGCTGGCGCCCATGCTGCACGGGCTGCGCGAATATCGCGGCGAGCCGCACCGGGTCGAGCATGTCGGCGCGATCAAGGGCGTGGACTTCTATGACGATTCCAAGGGCACCAATGTCGGCGCCACCGTGGCGGCCATCACCGGCTTGGGTGCTGACCGTGCGCCGGCAAAACTGATCGTGATCCTCGGCGGCGACGGCAAGGGCCAGGATTTCGGCCCGCTGCGCGAGCCGGTGGCCCGCCATGCGCGCGCCGTGGCCCTGATCGGCCGCGACGGCCCGCAGATCGCAGCCGCGCTGGAGCACAGCGGCGTGACGATGCAGGCGCATGAGACGCTGGAGGCCGCCACCGCCTGGTGCCTGGCCCAGGCCCGCAGCGGCGACAGCGTGCTCTTGAGCCCGGCCTGCGCCAGCCTCGATATGTTCCGCAACTATGGTCACCGCGCCGAGGTCTTTGTCGCCGCGGTACAGGCCCTGGCCCAGGACGAGGGGCTGTCGCTATGAACGCCGTGCTGCAGAACTGGCGCGAACGCCTGCTGGGCCTGATCCGGCGCGATGCTGGCAAGGGCGGCGAGGTACCGGTGCGCGACTGGGTCAGCGTGTCCTCGGGCCAGCCGACCAAGCTGGCCGGCTTCGACACAACCCTGGCCTGGGTCGTGGTGTGCCTGCTGGCCCTGGGCCTGCTGATGGTGTATTCGGCCTCGATCGCGCTGCCCGACAACCCCAAGTTCAGCCGCTATCTGCCCACCCATTTCCTGGTGCGCCATGTGGTGGCGATCGCGCTGGGCCTGCTGGCGGCGCTGGTGGTGGTGCAGGTGCCGGTGGCCAGCTGGGAGCGCGCCGCGCCCTGGCTGTTTGTCGCGGCCCTGGTGCTGCTGATTGCGGTGCTGATTCCCGGCGTCGGCAAGGGCGTCAACGGCGCGCGCCGCTGGCTGCCGCTGGGGCTGATGAACTTCCAGCCTTCCGAGCTGGGCAAGCTGGCGATGGCCATGTATGCGGCCAGCTATATGGTGCGCAAGATGGACGTGAAGGAGAACTTCTTCCGCGCCGTCTGGCCCATGGTGGTGGCGCTGGGCGTGGTCGGCGTGCTGCTGCTGGCCGAGCCGGACATGGGTGCCTTCATGGTGATCGCCGCGATCGCGATGGGCATTCTGTTCCTGGGCGGCGTCAACGGCCGCATGTTCTTCCTGATCGTCGCGGTGCTGGTCGGCGCCTTTGTGCTGATGATCACCTTCAGCGAGTTCCGCCGCGAGCGGATCTTTGCCTATCTCGATCCCTGGAACGAAAAGTACGCCCAGGGCAAGGCCTATCAGCTGACCCATTCGTTGATCGCCTTCGGCCGCGGCGAGCTGTTCGGCCAGGGCCTGGGCTCCAGCGTCGAGAAGCTGCACTACCTGCCCGAGGCCCATACCGACTTCCTGCTGGCCGTGATCGGCGAGGAGCTGGGCCTGGCCGGCGTGATCGTCGTGATCACCGCCTTCTTCTGGATGTCGCGCCGGCTCTTTCACATCGGCCGCCAGGCGATCGCGCTGGACCGCGTGTTCGCCGGCCTCTATGCCCAGGGCATAGGCATCTGGATGGGCGGCCAGGCCTTCATCAATATGGGCGTGAACCTCGGCGCCTTGCCGACCAAGGGCCTGACCTTGCCGCTGATGAGCTTCGGTGGCTCGGCGATCCTGATGAACTGTGTGGCGCTGGCGATTGCGTTGAGAATAGATCTAGAGAACCGGCAGCTGATGCGCGGGGGACGGGCATGAGCACCAAGCATTTGGTCATCATGGCTGCGGGCACCGGTGGTCACATCATCCCGGGCCTGGCCGTCGCCGACGAGATGGCGCGCCGTGGCTGGAGCGTCAGCTGGGTCGGCACCGAGAGCGGCATGGAAAACCAGCTGGTGCCGCCCACCGGCATCCCGCTGGACCGGCTGGCCTTCTCGGGCCTGCGCGGCAAGGGCCTGATGCACACGGTCAAGGGCCTGTTCAAGCTGGTTCAGGCCTTTGTGCAATCCCGTCAGGTGTTTGTCACACGCAGCGCCGATGCGGTGCTGGGCATGGGTGGCTATGTCTGCTTCCCGGGCGGGCTGATGGCCTGGCTGAGCGGCAAGCCGCTGATGCTGATCAATGCCGACGCGGCCATGCTGCTGAGCAACCAGAGCCTGAAGCCCTTTGCCCGCCGCATCGGCTTTGGCTTCGATGGCTCGGCCGCCGCATCGACACCCAAGGCCGTGGTCACCGGCAACCCGGTGCGCGCCGAGATCGAGGCGATTGCGCCGCCGGCCGAGCGCTTTGCCGGTCGCAGCGGGCGCTTGCGCGTGCTGGTGGTCGGTGGCTCGCTGGGCGCACGCGCGATCAATGACTGCATCCCGAAGGCGCTGGCGCTGTGGCCCGAGGACCAGCGCCCCATCGTCACGCACCAGACCGGTCAGGCCAATTTCAGCACCGTGCAGGCGCTCTACCAGGCGGCCGGCGTCGAGGCGACGCTGCTGCCCTTCATCGACGATATGGCAACTCAGCTGGCCCAGACCGATCTGATCATCTGCCGCGCCGGCGCGGTGACGGTCAGCGAGCTGTGCGCGGCCGGCGTGCCGGCGCTGCTGGTGCCGCTGGTCGTGGCGACGACCTCGCACCAGCGCGACAACGCTCGCTTCATGGCCCAGCACGGCGCGGCCATCCATCTGCCGCAGGAAAAACTGAACCCGCAGCAGCTGCATGCGCTGCTGCAAGGCATGGAGCGCGAGGCCCTGGTCGCGATGGCCGAGAAGGCGCGCTTGCTGGCGCGGCCGCGTGCGGCCAGCCGCGTGGCCGATGAGATCGAACAGATGGTGGCGGCATGAAGCACGCGTTGAAGCACATTCATTTCGTCGGCATCGGCGGTGCCGGCATGGGCGCGATTGCCGAGCTGCTGCATCAGCTCGGCTACCGGGTCTCGGGCTCGGACCAGAGCGATAGCGCGATGCTGCAGCGCCTCGCCGCCATCGGCGTGCAGGTCCACATCGGCCACGCCGCCGCCCATATCGCCGGCGCCCAGGCCCTGGTGACCTCGACCGCGGTCAAGGCCGACAACCCGGAGGTGATCGCCGCCCGTGCCGCCGGCGTGCCGGTGGTGCACCGCGCGGTGATGCTGGCCGAGCTGATGCGCCGCCAGCAGGGCATCGCGATCGCCGGCACCCATGGCAAGACCACGACCACCTCGCTGCTCACGGCGGTGCTGAGTGCCGCCGGTGTCGACCCCAGCTATGTGATCGGTGGCAAGCTGATGAGCGCCGGCACCAACGCCCAGCTGGGCAGAGGTGACTACATCGTTGTCGAGGCCGATGAGAGCGATGCCTCCTTCCTGCATCTGCTGCCGACCTTGGCCGTCGTCACCAATATCGACGCCGACCATATGGACACCTATGGCCACGACTTCGCGAAGCTGAAGCTGGCCTTTGTCGAGTTCCTGCACCGCATGCCTTTCTATGGCGCGGCCGTGGTCTGCGGCGATGACGAGGGCGTGCGCTCGATACTGCCGATGCTGTCGCGACCGGTGGTCCGCTACGGCTTTAGTGCCGACAATGCGGTGCGGGCGGTCGATGTGCAGGCGCTGGACGGCGGCCAGATGCGCTTCACCGTGCAGCGCGAGGGCGCGGCCGATCTGCCGGTGACCCTGAACCTGGCCGGCCGCCACAATGTGCTGAACGCCTTGGCGGCGATTGCGGTGGCCAGCGAGCTGGAACTGCCCGACGCGCCTGTGCTGGCGGCCCTGGCCAATTTCGGTGGCGTCGGCCGACGCTTCGAGCGCTATGGCGAGCTGCGCGCCGCCGATGGCGGCCTGTTCACGCTGATCGACGACTACGGACACCACCCGGTCGAGATGGCGGCGGTGCTGAGCGCGGCACGCGGCGCCTTCCCGGGCCGGCGTCTGGTGCTGGCGTTTCAACCCCATCGCTACACCCGGACACGCGACTGCTTCGCCGACTTCGTGCGCGTGATCGCGCAGGCCGATGCGGCCCTGCTGACCGAGGTCTATGCGGCCGGCGAGGGCGTGATCGCCGGGGCCGATGGCGCAGCGCTGGCCGCGGCCGCCGGCGCGCAGTTCGTCGCCGATGTGCGCGCGCTGCCGCAGGCCATCGCCCAGCAAAGCCGCGACGGCGATGTCGTGATCGTGATGGGCGCCGGCTCGATCGGCGCGGTGCCGGCGCAAACCGTGGAACTGCTGAAATGAATCTGAACATCGATCCCAAGAGCCTGGGCAAGGTCGCCGTGCTGATGGGCGGCACTTCGGCCGAGCGCGAGGTGTCGCTGACCATGTCGGGCCCCGGTGTGCTGGCCGCGCTGCGCTCGCAAGGCGTCGACGCCCACCCCTTCGACCCGGCCGAGCGCGGCTTGCACGAGCTCAAAGCCGAGGGCTTTGCGCGCTGCTTCATCGCGCTGCATGGCCGTGACGGCGAGGACGGCACGGTGCAGGGGGGGCTCGAGATGCTGGCCATCCCCTACACCGGTTCCGGCGTGATGGCCTCGGCGATCGCGATGGACAAGATCACCACCAAGCGGCTGTGGCGCGCCGACGGCCTGCCGACGCCGCGCTGGCTGACGCTGAAAAAGCATGAGCTGACGCGCGAGCGCATCCGCACCGTGCCCGACGAGCTGGGCCTGCCGCTGTTCGTCAAGGCGCCGCACGAGGGTTCCAGCATCGGCCTGAGCAAGGTGATGGGTTATTCGCAGATGCAGGCCGCGGTGGAGCTGTCGGCCCGCTATGACGACGAGCTGCTGTTCGAGGAGTTCATCGACGGCTGGGAGTTGACCTGCCCGGTGCTGGGCGAGGGCGATACGGCTCAGGCCCTGCCGGTCATACGCATCGAGGCGCCCGAAGGCAATTACGACTACCAGAACAAGTACTTCACCGACGTCACGCAGTACCACATCGGCACGCTGCCCGAGGTCCAGGAGCAGGAGGTCCGCGCGCTGGTGCTGGCGGCCTATCGGTCGCTCGGCTGCCGCGGCTGGGGCCGCGCCGACCTGATGCAGCGCAAGAGCGACGGCAAGGTCTTCCTGCTGGAGATGAACACCTCGCCGGGCATGACCTCGCATTCGCTGGTGCCCAAATCGGCCCAGGCCGCCGGCATCTCCTACGAACAGCTGTGCCTGTGGCTGCTGGCCCAGGCCCGGCTGGACAGGGCCTGACCCAAGCGCCATGAGCACCGCCGCCCAACCCCTGCTGCCGGCCGACATCCGCCTGATGAATGGCGTGTCGGCTTTGCTGCTGGCCGGTCTGGTGCTGGCGGGTCTGGCCCTGGCCCTGCATCAGCTGGCGCGGCTGCCGATCTTCGGCATCCGGCATATCCAGGTCGAAGGCGATGTGATGCGCAATAGCGTGGCCTCGCTGCGTGCCAATGCGATGCCCCATGTTTCGGGCACCTTCCTGACCCTGAATCTGCAGCAGGCCAGCAGCGCCTTCCAGGCCGTGCCCTGGGTGCGCACGGCGGTGGTGCAGCGCGTCTGGCCGAACCGGCTGCGGGTGCGGCTGGAGGAGCACCGGCCGGCGGCCTACTGGGAAGCCAAGCCCGAAGGTGCCGATGCGCAGAGCGAGGCCAGCGTCGAGCGGGCCCTGGTCAACAGCTTTGGTGAGGTCTTCGAGGCCAATCTGGGCGATGTCGAGGATGAGGAGCTGCCGGTGTTGGCGGGCCCGGGTGGCAGTTCGGTGGCGATGCTGGCCATGTGGCAGCAGCTCAACGCGCTGAGCCAGAAGCTGGGCGAGTCGGCCCGGCGCCTGGACCTGTCCGGCCGCGGCTCCTGGCGCCTGACGCTGGAAAAGGGGGCCGTGGTGGAGCTGGGCCGTGGCAGCGAGGCCGAGGTGGTGGCCCGATTCGGCCAGTTTGCCGCCAGCATCACCCAGATCAGCTCGCGCTACCAGACCGCCGTGCTGAGCGCCGATCTGCGCCACCACGACGGGTATGCGGTGCGGCTGCAAGGAATATCGACGAGCCCGGGCCCGGCGACGGGCGCGGCCAAGAAACGTTGAGACAAGAAAACATACGCTGAGGGGCATATGGCCAAGGAATACAAGGATTTAGTCGTTGGTTTGGATATCGGCACCGCCAAGATCATGGCGGTGGTGGCCGAGGTGCTGGGCAATGGCGAGCTGCGCATTGCCGGCCTCGGCGTGGCGCCCTCGCATGGTCTGAAACGCGGTGTCGTGGTGAATATCGACGCGACCGTGCAATCGATACAGCAGGCCTTGAAAGAGGCCGAGATGATGGCCGACTGCAAGATTTCGCGGGTTTTCACCGGGATTACCGGCAGCCATATCCGCGGCCAGAACTCGACCGGCATGGTGATCGTGCGCGACAAGGAAGTCACGCCGGTCGATGTGGCGCGGGTGGTGGAAACCGCCAAGGCCATCAATATCCCCAACGATCAGCGCCTGCTGCTGGTCGAGCCGCAGGAATTCGTCATCGACGGCCATGAGGTGAAAGAGCCTATTGGTATGAGTGGCGGCCGGCTGGAGGTCAAGGTCCATATCGTGACCGGAGCCCAGAGCGCGGCGGAAAACATCGTCAAATGCGTGCGCCGCTGTGGTTTGGAGGTCGATCAGCTGGTTTTGAATCCGAGCGCCTCCAGTGCTGCCGCGCTGACCTCGGACGAGCGCGATCTGGGCGTGGCCCTGGTCGATATCGGCGCCGGCACCACCGATGTGGCGATCTTCACCGGCGGCTCGATCCGCCATACCGCCGTGATCCCGATTGCCGGCGACCTGATCACCAGCGATATCGCGATGGCGCTGCGCACGCCGACCAAGGATGCCGAGGAGATCAAGGTCGAGCACGGGGTGGCCAAGCAGCTGCTGGCCGACCCGGCGGACCAGGTCGAAGTACCCGGCCTGGGCGACCGCGCGCCCCGCATGCTGTCCAAACAAGCACTTGCCGGGGTTATTGAACCCCGTGTCGAGGAGATTTTCTCGCTGGTCCACCAGGTGATTCGGGAAAGCGGATACGAAGAGTTACTTTCTTCCGGCATTGTTTTGACCGGCGGCTCGGCGGTGATGCCGGGCATGGTCGAGTTGGCCGAGGACATATTCCTGAAACCGGTGCGACGCGGCAACCCGACCTATAGCGGGGCGCTGTTCGATATGGTTTCGAATCCGCGCTCGGCGACGGTGATGGGCCTGCTCGAAGAGGCACGGATGTCGCGCACCCGGGGTTTGAAAGCGGCCCAGCAGGCGGGTTCGGTCAAGACCATTATTGGTCGCGCCAAGGATTGGTTTCTGGGTAATTTCTGAACGGGTGGCGCCCCCGGACGGCGTAAGCGGGTCGAAATGTCGGAAAACAACGGCAGCGACTCAAAAAAAGGGGCTTCCCCTGTAGTTTTTAACGATTGGCAACTGCACAATTGCTGAAGGAGGTTTGATATGGCGATCGAGATGATCGAAGAGTTTGACCAAGGCACCCAAATCAAGGTGATTGGCGTGGGTGGTGGCGGCGGCAACGCGGTCGATCACATGATTGCGCAAGGGGTTCAGGGCGTGGAGTTCATCTGCGCCAATACCGATGCGCAGGCCCTCAACCGCTCCAAGGCCGACCAGCTGCTGCAGCTGGGCACCTCCGGCCTGGGCGCCGGCGCCAAGCCCGAGATGGGCCGCGCCGCCGCCGAAGAGGCCGAGGCGCGCATCCGCGACTCGATCCAGGGCGCGAACATGCTCTTCATCACCGCCGGCATGGGCGGTGGCACCGGCACCGGCGCGGCCCCGGTGATTGCCCGCGTCGCCAAGGAAATGGGCATCCTGACCGTCGGCGTCGTGACCAAGCCTTTCGAGTTCGAGGGCAACCGTCGCTCCAAGGCGGCCGACTCCGGTCTGGCCGAGTTGGAAGCCAATGTTGATTCGCTGATCGTCGTCTTGAACGACAAGCTGCTCGACGTGCTGGGCGACGATGTCACGCAGGACCAGGCGTTCGCGCATGCCAACGACGTGCTGAAGAACGCGGTCGGCGGCATCTCGGACATCATCCATATGCCCGGCCTGGTCAACGTCGACTTCGAAGACGTCAAGACCGTGATGAGCGAGCCCGGCAAGGCGATGATGGGCACGGCGGTGGCCAGCGGCCCGGACCGCGCCTCCAAGGCCGCCGAGGCGGCCGTGGCCTGCCCGCTGCTGGAAGGTATCGATCTGTCCGGTGCGCGTGGCGTGCTGGTGCTGATCGCGGCCAACCGCAACACCTTCAAGCTGGCCGAGAGCCGCAATGCGATGAACGCGATCAAGCGTTACGCCGCCGAAGATGCGCACATCATCTACGGCACGGCCTATGACGAAAGCCTGGGCGACCAGCTGCGCGTCACCGTGATCGCCACCGGTCTGACCTCCGCGCGTGCGCGCGTGCAGGCGCCGCTGTCGGTGGTGCAGCCGCAGGTGCAGATGCGCACCGGTACCGACAATCTGCCGGTACTGAACCAGCAGGTCACGTTGCCCCAGGCCGGTGGCCAGGTCGGCGGCGGCAATGACTTTGCCGGCATGAGCGTGCCCAGCGTCTGGCGCCATGGCCGCACGGCCGCGGCCAAGGTCGAGGCCCTGTCGTCCAACGGCATGGACGAGATCGAGATCCCGGCCTTTTTGCGCAAGCAAGCAGACTGAGTGACCGGCCGGCCCTGGGGGCCGGTTTCGCTGCATGGAAGCGAATGAAAGCCCGTCGGGCGGCGACACCTCCTTCTCGCCGCGCTGCGGGCTTTCTTTGTTGTCTGCGGGTGCATAGCAATAGCCAGCGCTCTGTTCTGCAGGCAGACTCACGGCAGTTGCACGGGGGTGTGACCGCACAGGCTGGATACCCAGATCCAGAAGCAAAAATAATCACGCGCGTATGGGGCTGTCCTTGATCTCGCACCTTGCCGGGCGCTGGCTGCGCTCTTTGCTGCTGCTGGCGCTGTTGAGCGCCGGTGCGCTGCAGGCGCAGCCGCGTGGTGGGCTGCCGGATGCGGGGATGCGCAGTGCCGGCGAACAGGCCACCGGCGCGCAGCTGGCGGTCTCGCAATGGTCGCGCGCCGATCTCGACGATTGGTGGGCGGCGCTGCGCGCGATGGACGGCAGCACCGGCAATCTGCCGCCGCATCTGCAGCCACCCAACGACCCGCGCGCCTGGATGCCGGTGGTGCTGCCCGATGTGCGCCAACGCGAGGCAGGCTCCAGCCTGGCCGAGGATCAGCGTTACCAGATGCGCTGGTACCGGCTGCGCTACACCTCGCCGGACGGGCGCTGGCCCACCAGCGTCGCGCTCTATATGCCCAAGCTGGTCAGCCTGGCGGCGGCTGTGCTGGTGCGCACCGAGGACGGCTGGCGGCCGGTGTTCGACAACCAGAGCGGCGCGCGCGAGCAATGGGTGCGGCCGCTGTGGGCGGTGTTTCCGGGTGCTTTCACCGAGCTGCACAAGAACCAGGTGATCGAGGTCGTGGTCGCGACGCCGGTGCTCAAGGACAGTTTCTTCTCGGTCTCCAGCGCCTGGCTGGGCGCGCGCGAGGACCTGGAGCCGCTGTACAAGCGCCGCTGGGCGCTGCAGATCGGCGTGCCGCAGGCCACCGGGCTGACTCTCGTGGTGCTGGGCCTGTTCTCAGTCAGTCTGTGGTTGCGCCGCCGCGAGGAGCCGGCCTATCTCCTGTGTGCGATGGCCTCGGTGGCCTGGCTGGTGCGCAATCTGCACTATCACATCGACCTGCCGCGCACCCGCCTGGGCTTCGAGTGGTTCTGGTGGCTGACTCATGCCTCGATGTCCTGGGTGATGGCCCTGACCTTTCTGTTTGCGCTGCGCTTTGCGCACCGGCGCTTCCCGCTGTTCGAGCGGCTGCTGGGAGGGTTTGTGCTGCTCAGCAGCGTGCTGACCATGCCTTTGTGGATCGATCTGCTCGACCCGCTGGTGCTGCAGCACATGGTCAATGCGGTGGTCGGCGCGATCGGCACGGCCTTCATTGCGGGCGTGGCCTTGCGCGAGGGCAGCCGCGAGCTGCGCCTGATCGCGCTGTGCCTGGCGGTGGGCCTGGGCCTGGGTGTGCATGATCTGGGTCTGCTGGCCGGCTGGGGCTGGAGCGAACACATCTATCTGATGCCTTTCGCGACGCTGGTGATTGTTGCGAGCTTTCTCTATGCGGTGCAGCGGCGCTACACCGGCGCGCTGGGCCAGGTCGAGCAGGCCAACAGCCTGCTGGCCCAGCGTCTGGCCGAGCAGGGCGCGCAGCTGCAGTCGCAGCACGAGCGGCTCAGCGAGTCCGAGCGCCAGCAGGCCTTGCTGCTGGAGCGCCAGCGCCTGATGCAGGATATGCACGACGGTCTGGGCAGCTCCTTGCTGTCGGCCATGGTGGCGGTGGAGCAGGGCAGCATGCAGCAGGACCAGGTGGTCGAGGTGCTGCGCGAATGCGTGGATGATCTGCGCCTGGTGATCGATTCGCTGGAGCCGGTGGGCCACGATCTGGTGTCGCTGCTGGCGACGATGCGCTACCGCCTGGGCAAGCGCTTGCAGGCCGGCGGCCTGATGCTGGACTGGGATGTGCAAGACCTGCCCCCGCTGGACTGGCTGGAGCCGCCCGATGCGCTGCATGTGCTGCGCCTGCTGCAGGAGGCGCTGAACAATGTGCTCAAGCATGCCCGTGCCTCGCGGGTGCGCATCGCGACCCGCGATCTGGGCCACAAGGTCGAAATCCGTGTCGAGGACGACGGCCAGGGCTTCGACCTGGAGACCGCCCAGAAAGGCCGCGGCCTGCGCAGCCAGCAGAAGCGCGCCCACCGGCTGGGCGGCAGCGTCCATGTCGACAGCCGGCCCGGCCACGGCACCCAGCTGAGCCTGCGCCTGCCGGTCAAGCGCAAGCCGGTGCCCGCCCCGTAGCCGGCCCAAAGGCCGGCGGCTGCAGGGCTTCGGGTAATCACCGACAATCGTGCCATGCTCAAGCAACGAACCCTGAAGTCGCTGACCCGCGCCGTCGGCGTCGGCATCCACAGCGGCCAAAAGGTCGAGATGACGCTGCGCCCGGCCGCGCCCGACACCGGCATCGTGTTCCGGCGCGTCGATCTGAACACCCCGGTCGACATCCCCGTGCGGGCCGACACCGTCAGCGACACCCGCATGGCCACCACGGTCAGCCCCGGCGGCGACCCGGGTGCACCCAAGGTGCAGACCATCGAGCATCTGCTGTCGGCTTGCGCGGGTCTGGGTATCGACAACCTCTATGTCGACATCAGCGCCGACGAGGTGCCCATCCTCGACGGCTCCGCCGCCAGCTATGTCTATCTGCTGCAGAGCGCCGGCATCGAGCTGCAGAACGCGGCAAAGAAGTTTCTGCGCGTCAAGAAGACCGTCGAGGTGCGCCAGGGCGAGGGCAAGCGCCTGATGTGGGCGCGGCTGGAGCCGCACCATGGCTACACGCTGAGCTTCCAGATCGAATTCGACAACCCGGCGGTCGCGGCCACCGGCCAGCACTATGTGTTCGACATGGGGTCGGGCCAGTACAAGCGCGAGATCGCGCGGGCCCGCACCTTCGGCATGACCAGTGATATCGAGACCATGCGCTCGCGCGGCCTGACCCTCGGCGGGTCCATGGACAACGCCATCGTCGTCGACGACTACCGGGTGCTCAATGCCGAGGGCCTGCGCTACGACGACGAGTTCGTCAAGCACAAGATCCTCGACGCGATCGGCGATATGCATGTGGCCGGCTACCCGCTGCTGGCCGCCTACACCTCCTTCAAGGGCGGCCACGCGCTGAACAACAAGCTGCTGCGTGCGCTGCTCGCCGATGCCGAGGCGTTTGATATCGTCAGCTTCGAGGACGAGCGCGAGGCCCCGCAGGGATTCGCGGAGCTGGCGCCGGCCTGGTAGTACAGTCCGCCCCCATGGTGTTCTTCCGCATCCTCGTCGGCCTGCTGCTGCTGGCCGGCATCCTCTGCTTCGCGATGTATGCCGGCACCCGCCAGGTGGTCTGGCGCCAGCGCGGCCTGGTGATCATCAAGTGGACCGTGCTGGCGGCGCTGGGCTTTTTTGCGGTGCTGATCGTGCAGCAGGTCTTGCAGCTGTTCTAGCTAGAGCGCGCGCGCGGTCAGCGCGACCAGGCGCTCGGCCGCCAACTGCACTTTGCGGCGCTGCTGCTCGTCGCGCACCGCCACCCGCTCGGCGATGCGATAGCTCAGCAGCAGCTCCTGGCCGGGCTGCGGACGCAGCTCGATGTCGACGCCGTCCTCGCTGCGCCAGCGCGCGGTGTCGCCGAGCGTCTGGCCATACTTGCTTTGCAGCGCGCCGCGCAGACGCTGCGCGGTCGCGGCGAGCTCCGCCGGCCCCTGGGCCGGAAAGCGGTAGCTCAGCTCGGCCACCTGCAGCAGGCGTGATTGCGCGCCGCGCATATAGCTCACCACCAGCTGTCGCGCGCCGGGCAGCTTGTGACCGACCGCGAAGACATCGCGCTCCCCATCACCGCTGCTGTCCTGCTCGCGCAGGCCCTGGGCCCGCAAGGCCTGGCGCAGCTCGCCGCGCCGCATGCAGAAAACCGCCTGCTCGAACAGCTGCACCCGGGCCTGCTGGCGGCATTGCTGATCGCCGTCCAGCTGCTCCAGCATGGCTTTGGCCGCCGCGACACCGCCCTGCTGCGCCCGACCCAGCAGCCGCACCGCCTCGTCCACGCTGAGCTCGGCCGCACGGCCATCGCCGTTGAGGATATGGATCGCATGGACCAGCTCGCCCAGCGGGTCCTGCAGCCGGGCCGCCTGCTCCGCATGATGGATGCTGGCCGGCGGCGCCGCCGCGCCCTCGCTGCGCATGCCCTCGGCGATGGCCAGGCGCGCACTGGCCCGGCCTGCCAGCTTCGGGCGATCCAGAAAGCTCTTGCAGCCGCGCAGCGCATCGTCGAAACGGCGCTGCCGCATCGGCTGTTCGCAGCCGGCCTCGAACTGTGCTTCCTGGTCGACTTCGGGCTCAACCGAGGCGCCAGCGAGCGGCACATCGACCGGTTTGGGTGCCGAAGCCCTGGCCTGGCTGACCCAGATTGCAGCCGTCGCGCCCGCCGCCAGCAGCGCCAGGCCGATCATCCAGGGCAGCCATCGGCCCTGGGGCCGCAATGCGAGGTCCATCGCTCCTCCGATACATCTGGTTAGGGGGCGAATGGTTGCCGACGCCGGTGACCGGGGCGTGACCGCCATGGGCCGTAAAGCCCATGGGCTGCATGCCGCTGCGGCGTGCGGCGGGTCGGCAGCCCGCCGCCGGCAGTCCGTAGGGCTTGAAGATCTCGGCGATGCGGCCCCGATGGCACAGGCTGCGGATCGCATCGTCAAAGGCCTGTGTCTGCCCGGCGCTGACTCTTGTCGGCACGAAGGCGTAGGCGTAGACCAGGTGCTTGACCACGCTCACCGGCCGCAGCCCAGCCAGGCCGCCGGCGGCGCTCAGCGCTTGTGCCGCCGTCTCGTTGACCAGGGCGAGACCGTCATGGCCATAGCGTCCTGCCGATAGCTTGCGCAACACGGTGAGCTGGTCGGGTTCGATCTCGACCCGCACATCCGGCTGTCCTGCGCTCAGCTGCCGCAGCGTCGTCATCGCGTCCGAGGGGCCGTAGGCGGCGACGGTGCGTCCGCTCAGCGCCGCCCGCTCGTCCCCGCCGGGCGCCGCGCCTCGCCTTGCCACCAGCACATAGCGCGCACGGACCACCTCGGGGCTCAGGTAGAAGGCCGCCCGGCGCGCCGGCGAATCGACCACGGGGAAGAGGCCATCGACCTCGCCGCGCGACGCCATGCCCAGCGCGCGCCGCCAGGGCAGCACCTCCACTTGGCAGTGCAGGCCGGCTTCGGCGCAGGCCGCATGCAGCAGCTCGACCAGGGGGCCGGCGGGGCGGCCGTCCGGACCGGCGTAGGCGTAAGGCGCAAAGGGCTTGGTGACGAAGTGCAGGGGTGCTGCCAAGCCTGGCGCCGCAAAGGCAAGACCCGCCCCAGCCCAATATGCGAAACGCAGCACCTGATTCATTGCAGCAGCCCCCGGGCAATCAGAAAGTCAGGTCCTTCAGGCAGCGCTGCCTGCGGCTGGCAGTACGGCCGCAGAGGCGACAAGACCCTGGGCGCTGAGCTCGTGCCAGAAGTCGGCCGGCACCGTTTCGTTCAGCGCGGCCCGGTCTTCGGCGATGCGGCCCGGCCGGCTGGCACCGGGAATGACTGCGGCCACGGCCGGATGGGCCAGCGCGAACTGCAGCCCTGCGGCCTTCATGCTGATGCCGTAGCGGTCGGCGATCGCCTTGATGCGGGCGACCTTGGCGAGCAGCTCAGGCTTGGCCGGTGCGTACTCGAAGTTGGGCCCTCCGACCAGCGCACCCGAACTGTAGGGCCCACCGACGACGATGCTCAGGTCGCGCGCCATGACCTTGGGCATCTCGCGGTGCAGCGCGCGCTCATGGTCCAGCAAGGTGTAGCGGCCGGCCAGCAGGAAGCCGTCCGGGCGCGGGCCCTCCAGATCCAGCAGCAGCTCGATCGGCTCCACCCGGTTGACGCCCAGGCCCCAGGCCTTGATCACGCCCTCGTCACGCAGCCGGTCCAGGGTCTTGAAGGCGCCCTGGCGCGCGCTTTCGAACACGCTGAGCCATTCGTCGCCATAGAAGTCCTGCGCGACGTCATGCACCCAGACAATGTCCAGCCGGTCGGTGCGCAGGCGCTGCAGGCTGTCCGCTATCGAGCGCAGCGTGGCGTCGGCCGAATAGTCGTTGACGATCTTGTTCGGGCGGCCATGCTTGAACACATCGCCCTTCTCGCCGAGGTCGCGGGCGCTGACGTCCTCCACCTCATCCAGGATCAGGCGGCCGACCTTGGTCGCGACGACGTACTCGTCGCGCGGTTTGCCGGCCAGCGCCTCGCCCATGCGCAGCTCGGCCAGGCCGGCGCCGTAGAAGGGCGCGTTGTCGAAGAAGCGGATGCCGTCGTGCCAGGCGGCGTCTACCGTGGCCCGGGCCTCGGCCTCGGGGATGTCGCGGAACATATTGCCCAGCGGCGCGGTGCCGAAACCCAGCTTGCCGGGGAGCAGGTCCTTGATGATGGCCATGGCGATCTCCTGATTCGTTGAGGACGGGGCGGCTCAGGCCGCCTGCTGGGTCGTGAACTCGGTATAGCCCTCGGCATCGCCGCCGAAATAGGCCGAGAAGGGGGCGTCGAACAGCGGCGCATTCAGGCGCAGGCGGGCCACCAGGTCCGGGTTGCCGATGAAGGCGCGACCGAAGGCCACCATATCCGCATGACCCGAGGCGGTGGCGTCCAGCGCGCGCTGGCGGTCGTAGCCATTGTTGGCGATGTAGGCGCCGCTGCCAAAGGCCGCGCGCAGGGCCGCATTGTCGTAGCGAGCGGCGCTGCTGTCCTCGCCATGCATCTGGCCCTCGACTACATGCAGGAAGGCCAGGCCGCGCGCGCCGAGCTGGCGGGCCAGGTAGGCATGGGTCTGCATCGGCGTGCTGTCCAGCGGTGTGTCGCCGATCGCGGTGGACAGCGGAGACAGGCGCAGGCCCACGCGGTCGGGGCCCCAGACGCCGGCCACGGCATCCACCACCTCGAGAATCAGCCGGGCACGGTTCTCGATCGAGCCGCCGTAGCGGTCGCCGCGCTGGTTGGTGCTGTCGCGCAGGAACTGCTCCAGCAGATAGCCGTTGGCCGCATGCACCTCGACGCCGTCGAAGCCGGCGGCCTTGGCGCGCAGCGCGGCCTGGCGGTAGTCCTCGACGATGCCGGCGATCTCATGGGTTTGCAGCGCACGCGGCATCGAGGGCGGCTCGAAGCCCTTTTCGGTGAAGACGCTGCCGCCGGCCTGCAGCGCGCTGGGGGCCACCGGGGCTGTGCCACCCTCCTGCAGGCTGATATGCGACATGCGGCCGACATGCCAGAGCTGCATCACGATCCTGCCGTCGGCGACGTGGACGGCGTCGGTGACCTGCTTCCAGGCCGCCACCTGCGCGTCGGTGTAGATGCCGGGCGTGTAGGCATAGCCGCAGCCCTGGGGCGAGATATTGGTGGCTTCGGTGATCAGCAGGCCGGCCGAGGCCCGCTGGCGGTAGTACTCGACGGCCAGCGGCGAGGGCAGGCCGTCCATGCCGGCGCGTGAACGGGTCAGCGGAGCCATCGCAATGCGGTTCCTGACTTCGATGGCGCCGAGTCGGGCGGGGGAGAAGAGGGCTTCGGAAGACATGGGGATTCCTTTCTGGATGTGCGGGTGAGCGAAGAGATTGCGTTCGGGTCAGGCAGAGTTTGGGTGTGGTGCATGTATTCATCAAATTTATTGGTTGAATTTCAGATATCACTCTGACAATATGACTGGGTGCGCTACGACCTGAACCTGCTACCCGTCTTCCTGGCCTTGATGGAGGAGCGCAGCGTGACGCGCGCTGCCGAGCGGCTGGGCATCACGCAGCCGGCGCTGTCGAACGCGCTGACGCGGCTGCGTGCGCTGCTGCTGGACCCGCTCTTCACCCGTGAGCGCTACGGCATGCAGCCGACACCCAAGGCGCTGGAGCTGGCGCCGGTGATCGCGGCCGCGCTGGTGAGCCTGGACGTGGTGATCCTGGGCCAGCAGGAGTTCGACCCGGCGAAGGCGAAGCTGCTGCTGACGATCGCACCCAATAGCTATGTCGAGTTCGTGCTCGTGCCGGCCATCGTGGCGCGCTTGCGCGAGCGGGCGCCGGGTATCAGCCTGCGGCTCACGCCTTACGGTGCCGACCTGGCCGAGACCGGCGTGATCTCCGGTTCAACAGCCCTGGTGCTGGGGCGCATCACCGATCCGCCGGACAACCTGGTCGTGCAGGATCTGATGGATGATGGCCTGTCCTGCATCGTGCGTGCCGACCATCCGCAGGTCGATCAGAAGATCTCGCGCAAGCAGTATGAGCAGCTCAGGCATGTGAACATGCTGCCGCCCGGGCGTTTGCGCGTGGGCCTGTTCCAGGCGCTGGAGCGCCAGGGGCTCAGGCGCGAGGTCGCGGTGTCGGTGACGCATTTCCTGGCCATCCCGGAAGTGATCGCCGTGACCGACTATTGCGCGACGCTGCCGAATCTGATCTGCCGCCGCCTGGTCCATGACGCTCGGCTGAAGATCCTGCCGACACCGGCCGATCTTGGCCGCTTCCCGGTGCAGATGGCCTGGCATGTGCGCTACCGCCAGGACGCGGCGCACCGCTGGTTGCGTGCGCTGATCGCCGAGGTGGCGAGCGAGGTCGGCGCCGCCTGAGTCTGATCAGCCTTCGGGCAGCTTGCCTGGCGACAGCTTCGTCGCCAGACCGTAGAGCGCCAGCAGCCCCATCACATGACCGATCGCGACACCCGGCTCGCCGGCTTCGATGCGCGCGATGGTCTGCACATGCACGCCCAGCCGGGCGGCCGCAGCCGACTGGCCCTCGCCGGCACTCAGACGGGCCTGCTTGGCGGCCGCGCCGATGTCCTTGATTGCCTGGAGTGCGTCACTGTCGATGTCGGCGGAGATTCGTTTGCCTTGGGCCATGGGGGGATTGTCGATCAGCTCTGCCCGGTTCCCGCATCCAGCGCCTGCAGCTGCACCAGCCGCTGATAGATGCCGCCCTCGTGGCGCATCAGCTGCTCGTGCGTGCCGCGCTCGGCCAGGTGGCCGTGGTTCAGCACGATGATCTGGTCGGCCTCGCGGATGGTGGACAGGCGGTGCGCGATCGCCACCACGGTGACCTGGCCGCGCAGCGCTTCCAGGGCCTCGCTGATGACGCGCTCGGTGGCGCTGTCGATGTTCGACGTGGCTTCGTCGAGGAACAGGATGCGCGGCGCGCCGGCCAGCGCGCGGGCCATCGCGATCAGCTGCTTCTGCCCGGTGGAGACGCGGGCGCCGCCCTCGCCCAGCAGGGTGTCATAGCCCTGCGGCAGGGCGGCCAGGAACGCGTCGATGCGGGCGGCCTTGGCGGCGGCGATCAGCTGCTCCTCGCTGATCTTGCGGCCCATCGCGATGTTCTCGCGCGCGCTGGCCGCCATCAGATAGGGCTCTTGCGGCACCAGGCCGACGGCGGCGCGGAAGGCATCGTCCGGCAGGCTGGCCAGGCTCAGCCCATCGATCGCGATGCGGCCGCTCTGGGCGGTGTAGAAGCGCAGCAGCAATGACAGCAGCGTGGACTTGCCGCTGCCGGTGTGGCCGACGATGCCGACAAAGCTGCCGGCCGGGAAATCCAGGCTCAGGTCGTGCAGCACCGGATGCGCCGGGTCGTAGCCGAAGCTCAAGTCATCGATGCGGATATGGCCGCGCGCGATCTGCAGGCCGGCCTGGGTCTGCGGCACCGGCTGCGTTTCCTGCAGCAGGGTGCGCACCCGCGCGGCCGCTACCATCGACTGCTGCAGCTGGCCGAACTGCATCGTGATCTGGATCAGCGGCTCGACCACGCGGGCGATATAGGCCAGGAAGGCATAGAGCAGGCCCACCTCCAGCGCACCCTGGCCCAAGGACACCTGGCGCTGGCCGAAGCCATAGATCAGGGTCACGATCAGCAGCACGTTCAGCAGGTCCAGCGCCGGGCGCAGCAGCCAGGCATTGGCGCGCAACTCGTCCATGCGGGCGCCGAACTGGCGGCCGTTGGTGTCGGCAAAGCGCTCGGCAAAGCGCGGCGCGGCGCCGCTGGCCTGCAGCACCGCCATGCCGGCCATGCTTTCGGCCATATGGGCGTTGATCTCGCTGCGCAGCTGGCGCGAGCGCGCCACCGCGCTGCTGGACAGGCGCTGGTACAGCGTGATGATGATCAGCATGGCCGGCACCAGCATCGCGACGATCAGCATCAGCCGCCAGTCCAGCCAGGCCATCGCGATCATCGAGCCGATCACGACGATGCTGGAGTCCAGCATCACATAGAGCACCTGGCGGTAGAGCTGGTTGACGGCTTCGCTGTCATTGGTGACGCGGCTGACCAGCTGGCCGGTGATGGCCTTGTCGAAAAAGGCCATGGGCAGGGCTAGCACATGGGCATAGACCCGCTCGCGCAGCCGCATCACCGAGCGCCGTGCCACACCGGCCATGCGGGTCAGCTGGGCATAGCGTATCCAGCTGGCGGCCCAGCCGCTCAAGAGCAATGCCGCCAGCAGGCCGGCCATGGCCATCACATCGAACTGGCGCGGCAGCAGATAGTGATCGATGAAGTACTTGCCGATGATGGGGCCCAGCGCTTCGAGCCCGGCCGCGATCACCAGCCAGACGAGCCCGCGCAGCAGGGTGGGGCGCTCGCCCTGGGCCGACTCCAGCAACAGGCCCACCGAGGCCCAGGGCTTGGCTTCCTTGCTGTCTTCTTCTTTGACTTCAGGCGGCATCGAGGCTGGCCTCCAGTTGTTGGTAGCGCCATTGCGTCGCGTACCAGCCCTC
The DNA here is from genome assembly GCF_028462495.1 of Paucibacter sp. XJ19-41. Taxonomy (NCBI): domain Bacteria; kingdom Pseudomonadati; phylum Pseudomonadota; class Betaproteobacteria; order Burkholderiales; family Sphaerotilaceae; genus Roseateles; species Paucibacter sp. XJ19-41. The sequence continues at coordinate 41,953 of NZ_JAQOWX010000011.1, read as the reverse complement.
CAGAGCCAGCAGCTGCGCATGGCTGCCCTGCTCGGTGATGCGGCCCTTGCGCAACACGGCGATCTGGTCGGCCTCCATCACCGCGCTGAGCCGGTGGCTGACAATGATTACGCAGCGCTCTGGCCGCGCCTGTCGCAGCTCGCGTAGGTGCTCAAGGATCTGCGTCTCGGTGCCGGTATCGACCGCCGACAGCGCATCGTCCAGCAGCAGGATGGGCGCGTCGCTGAGCAGGGCGCGGGCGATCGCGACGCGCTGGCGCTGGCCGCCGGACAGGGTCACGCCACGCTCGCCGACCAGGGTGTCGTAGCCCTGCGGCAGGCGCTGGATGTCGCCATGCACGGCGGCCAGCTCGGCCGCCTGCTCGATCTGTTCGCGGCTCGCGCCGGGCTTGGCCAACGCGATGTTCTCGGCAATCGAGGCCGAAAACAGAAATGGCTCCTGCGGCACCCAGGCAATGGACTTCCGCAGCGCGGCCAGCCCAATCTTGGGCAAGATCTGGCCCCCTATGCACACCCGACCACCGCCGGGCTCGAACTGGCGCAACAGCAGGCGCAGCAGCGTGGACTTGCCGGCCCCTGTGGGTCCGACCAGACCCAGGGTCTGGCCGGGCTTCAGGCTCAGACTGACCGTCTCCAGCGCCAGGCGTGGCGTGGCCTCTTCGCTGGGATAGGCGAAGGACAGCTGCTCGAAAGCGATCTCGGCGCCCGTCGGCAGCTCCGCCTGACCCTCGTCGGCCAGCGTCAGCGGCGCCTCCAGCACCGGCGCCAGCCGGTTCCAGGCGGCGCGGCCGCGCTCCAGCAGGGACAGCACCCAGCCGGCCGCGAACATCGGCCAGATCAGCTGGCCCAGATACATAGTGAACGAGGTCAGCTGACCAATGCTCAGCTCCTGGCGCGCCACCAGAGCGCCGCCCAGGCCCAGCGCGATCGCCATCGCGGCGGTCAGCGTCATGCCCACGGCCGGCTCGTAGGCGGCCTCCCAGCGCTGGGCCTGGTAGCTGGCCTCGCCGGCGCTGTCGGCCAGCGCGGCGAACTGACCCGCATTGCGCCGGGTCAGGCCCAGCGCGCGTAGCGTGCGCACGCTGGCCAGACCCTCCTGGACATGCTGGTTCAGCAGCGAGAAGCGGTCCAGCGACGATTTCCAGGCATGGTGGACATGGTCGGAGATGCGCCAGAAGGCCAGGGCCATCAGCGGGAAGGGCAGCAGGGCCGCCAGGCCCAGGCGCCAGTCGACGCCAAGCGTCATCATCGACAGCACCAGGATCAGGGTCAGCGAGCCGTCGAAGGCTGCCAGCAAGGCCTCGCCGGCGGCCATCTCGACCGCGTCAATGTCATTCGTGGCTAGCGCCATCAGATCGCCGCTGCGCTTGGCCTGGAAAAACACCGGGCCTTGCAGGGTCAGTCGCTCGTAAAGCCTGGTGCGGAGCTCGCGGCCGAGCTGGTAGGCGGCGCCGAACAGCGCGATGCGCCAGCCAACCCGGAACAGATAGATCAGCAAGCCGGCCAGCGCCAGCAGGCCCAGCTCGCGCCACAGGCCCTGCTCCAACAGGCGGCCGGCCACCATGCCGTCGACCACGGCGCCAACCTGGCGCGGGATCCAGACGGTCAGCACCGCAATGGCCGCCAGCATCAGGGCCGATGCCAGATAGGCGCGCCAGTGCCGGCTTACAAAGCCGGCGATCAGCTGGGTCAGGGTCATGGGAGCCCGGGGTGTCGAGGAGGCTGGATTGTGCCAACAACGGCCGCCGCCCGGATGAGCCGAGCGCCGGCCCCGGCGTCAGGTCTTGCCTAGGTCGAGGAATGCCTGGCAGAGTCGGACAGCAGCCACAGCCCGGCAAAGGTCAGCGCACCGTTGATCAGCAACAGTTCCAGCCCCAGCTCGTAGCTGCCGAACAGCGCGCGCTGCTGGCTGTCCAGCAGCCAGCTCAGCAGCGGTGCGGCCACGGCCACCAGCGGCACCCAGCGGTCGCGCACCGAGCGGCGCGTCAGGATGCCGAAGGCGAACAGGTCCAGCAGCGGCCCGTAGGTATAGCCGGCCAGCTTCAGGATCAGGCCGATCATGCTGGGGTTGTTGACCCACTTGAACACCATCACCAGCAGCAGGAACAGCGCGGCAAAGCCCAGATGCACGCGCTTGCGCACGGCCAGGCGCCTGGCCTCGCTCCAGTCACTGCGGCGCTGCAGGTTCAAGAGGTCGATGCAGAAGCTGGAGGTCAGCGCGGTGATGGCGCCATCGGCGCTGGGGAAGAGCGCCGAGATCAGCGCGATCACGAAGACCAGCTGTACCCAGGCCGGCAGATGGTTCAGCACGACAGCCGCGAACAGCGCGTCACCCTGGGCTGCCAGCTTGGCCTGCGCCGCGAACAGATGCAGCAGGCCGCCGAGGAAGAGGAACAGCAGCACCACGCCCAGCATGATGGTGGCCAGCACCATCACATTCTTCTGCGAGTCGGCCAGGCGCTTGACCGAGATGTTCTTCTGCATCATCTCCTGGTCCATGCCGGTCATCGCGATCGCGATGAAGGCACCGGCCAGTATCTGCTTGCCGAAGAAGAAGCGGCTGTTCGGGTCGGTCTCGAAGACGCGCGACAGTCCGCTCGCGTCCATGCTCGCCAGGCTTTGCGCCAGCGACAGGTCCAGGCTCTGCAGCAGATAGGCCACGCAGACGATCAGCCCGCCCAGCATGCACGTGGTCTGTAAGGTGTCGGTCCAGACAATGGTCTTGACCCCGCCCTCGTAGGTGTAGGCCAGGATCATCAACAGGATCACCAGCGCTGTCAGCCAGAACGGCAGGCCGATACGCTCAAGGATGGCGTCCTGCAGGATCTTCACCACCAGGTAGAGACGGGCGGTGGCGCCCAGCGTGCGCGACAGGATGAAGAAGCCGGCGCCGGTGCGGTAGCTTCGCGGCCCCAGGCGCTGGCCCAGATAGTCGTAGATCGAGGTCAGCTGCAGCCGGTAGTACAGCGGCAGCAGCACGAAGGCGATCACCGCATAGCCGATGAACTGGCCCAGCACAATCTGGAAATAGCTGAAGGCGGTGTCGCCAACGGCGCCGGGCACGCTGATGAAGGTCACACCCGATAGCGAGGTGCCGACCATGCCGAAGGCCACCAGCATCCAGTTGCTGTTGCGGTTGCCGATGAAAAAGCTCTGGTTGTCGGCCCGCCGTGAAGTCCACCAGGCCACGCCCAGCAGCAGCGCGAAATAGGCCAGCACAAAGAAAAGCAAAATCAGCGGCGACATCGCAGCGGCAATACCCGGGCACCAAGATGGCGCCGATTATCCGAAGCGTCATGGTTTTGACACATTCCGGTGCGGGACCCACCTATAACCGTGCATCGAATTTGCTGCCGGCCCGCTCGTTTCTCGATCCTGGTGAAAACACCTAGTTTGTTTCATATCGGGACAGAGGGTTTCCGGGCGGCGGTGGAGTTTCGTACAAACCCTAGGAAATCAAGCCTGGCAGCACGTTTTTCGGAGTTTGCGCAAACGTTTTGGGGCGCATGGCGTGACGCCGCAAATTTCGCCGTTGTTTGCTCCGGGCAGACCCTGTAGGTGCGCCTGTCAAGCGCGCCGCCTCATCGGCTACCCCCGCGTTTGCGGTGTCTTCTGCTGTCATATCTTGCCGCTAGCATCACCGCACGCGCTGCTCTCGTCGTCGGCGCGAAAGCGCAGCCAAGCAGCTTGCATCGTCCGCCGGCCACCTTTGGCGAGGTATTGGCCATTTCTTGAGTCCTCCCTATTCCCATCATGAAACTCAAACCTCTTATCAGTCTGCTGGCGCTGGCTTTTGCCGCGCCCAGCCTCTACGCCCAGGGCGTCGTCATCAGTCAGGTCTATGGCGGCGGCGGAAATAGCGGCACCACCTTCAAGAACGATTTTGTCGAGTTGTTCAATGCCGGCAAGACCGCGCAGAATCTGTCGACTTGGTCGGTGCAATATGCATCTGCCACCGGCAACTTCAACGCACCGACCAAGGCCAATATCGGCAATGTGACGCTGGAGCCGGGCCGCTATCTGCTGGTCAAGCTGGCGGCAGGTGGTGGTGGCACGCAAGACGTGCCCTTCGATGTTGACGGCGGCAACATCAATATGAGCGGAACATCGGGCAAAGTGGCCCTGGTGTCCAGCACCGATGCCCTGGTCTCGAACTTCACCTCTCCTGCCATCGTCGACCTGGTCGCTTTTGGCTCCGGCGCTCCTGCCGAGGGGTCGCCGATCACTGGCGTGACGGCCACCTCGGCGGCCATCCGCAAGGGCAATGGCTGCACCGACACCAATAGCAACAGCGCGGACTTCACGGTGGGCACGCCACTGCCGCGCACATTGGCCTCATCGCCAAACGTTTGCGACGGTAGCGGCGGTGGTGGCGAAGACCCTCCGCCGCCCGTCGGCACCCCGGTGGCGATCTATACGATCCAAGGCAGCGGCGCGCAAAGCCCGCTGAAGGACCAGACCGTCAGCACCCGTGGCATCGTGACCCATGTCACCAGCACCGGCTTCTATCTGCAGGACAAGCTCGGCGACGGCAACAACGCGACTTCGGACGGCATCTTTGTCTACACGGCCGCCGCCAACAGCGCCCAACTCGGCCAGGAGGTCAGCCTGACGGCCAAGGTGTCCGAGTTCATCGCCGGTGCCAGCAGCCCGGCCGCTCAGGCCCGCCCGATTACCCAGCTGATCACGCCGACGTCCATCACGGTGCTCAGCAGCGGCCACGCGATCACGCCGGTCGAGGTTGACCTGACTGCCCTCGGCGACGATGGTCTGGAGGCCTATGAGGGCATGCTGGTGACGCTGGCCGGCCCGGTGATGGTCCAGCAAAACTACGTCCTGGGCCGCTACGGCCAGCTGACCATCGCCGCCGGCGGCCGTCTGCTGAACCCGACCAATGTGCATCGCCCCGGCACGCCTGAGGCACAGGCCCTGTTCACCGCCAACGCGCGCCGCATGCTGCTGCTGGACGACAACCTGTCGATCCAGAATCCGAATCCGACGCCTTATCTGGCCGCCGACAACACGGTGCGTGCCGGTGACACGGCCGCGTCGCTGACCGGTGTGATCGACTTCGGCCTGGCCACCGCCGCCTCGAACGGCGCGGCGATGTACAAGCTGCAGCCCACCGCGCCGGTGCAGTTCGATCGCAGCAACCCGCGCACCGCCGCGCCCGCTGCCGCAGGCGGCAACTACACGGTGGCCAGTGCCAATGTGCTGAACTACTTCACCACCTTCACCAACGGCCAGACCGCCTCCGGCCAGAGCGGCCAGGGCTGCACGCTGGGCGGTGCCAGCTCGGCCTCCAACTGCCGCGGCGCCAACAACCTGGCCGAGTTCCAGCGTCAGCAGACCAAGCTGGTGGCCTCGCTCAGCGCGATCAATGCCGATGTGGTCGGCCTGATGGAGATCCAAAACAACGGCGACGTCGCGGCCCAGAACCTGGCCGATGCGATCAATGCCAAGCTGGGCTCGGTGGTCTACCAGGTCGTGCCCAAGGGCGCGCTGGACACCGGCACCGACGCGATCCGCGTGGCCATGCTCTACAAGCCGGGCCGCCTGAGCCTGCAGGGCGCGCCGCTGTCGGACACGCATGAGGTCAACAACCGGCCGACCTTTGCCCAGGGCTTCGCGGCACCGAATGGCGAGCGCTTCGCGGTGGCCGTCAACCACCTGAAGTCCAAGGGCAGCTGCCCCTCGGGCGGCATCGATGGCGACCAGGGCGATGGCCAGGGCTGCTGGAATGCCACCCGTGTCGACCAAGCCCAGCGTCTGCGCAGCTTTGTCGGCCAGATCCAGGCGGCAGCCAGCACGCAGGATGTGATCGTGCTGGGCGATATGAATGCCTATGCGCAGGAAGATCCCATCCACGCGCTGACCGGCGATGGCGCCTTCATCGACCAGGTCGGTCGTTTCGACCCGGCTGCCTACAGCTATGTGTTCGACGGCTTTGCCGGCCGCCTGGACCATGGCCTGACGACGGCCTCGATGAACGCCAAGATCGTCTCGGCCAAGCCCTGGGCCATCAACGCCGACGAACCGTTGATCATCGACTACAACCTCGAGTTCAAGCAGCCCGCCTGCGCGACCTGCGGGCCGGACTACTACCAGCCCACAGCCTACAAGTCCTCCGACCATGATCCAGTGGTGCTGGGCCTGAACCTGGTCAAGCAGGTGGCCGGTACGGCCGGGCGCGACACCATCGTCGGCACCGCCGGTGATGACCAGATCGAGGGCGGCGCCGGTGCAGACATGCTGACCGGCGGCGCCGGCCGCGACCAGTTCGTCTACCGCAGCATGCTGGATGCCGGCGACACCGTCACCGACTTCGCCGTCGGTGAGGACGTGCTGGTGCTGAGCCAGCTGCTGCAGGCCAGCGGCATCGTCAGCGCCGATCCGCTGGGTCAGGGCTTTGTGAGCTGCACGATGTCCGGCGCCAATGCCGTCATCGGCATCGACACCGACGGCAGCGCCGGCGCGACCAGGAGCAAGCCGCTGGTTCAGCTCAAGAGCGTGTCCTGCGCCACCCTCAACGCATCCAGCTTCAAGTTCTGAGCCTTCCAAGGAGAATTCCCATGTTCCGCAAAACCCTGACGGCCCTGGCGGCCCTGACACTGGCCTGCGCTGCGCAGGCCGCCACTTACAACTTCAGCGGCGCCTTCGATGCCAACCCCGGCGTCGCGGTGCTGAGCGGCCAGTTCTCGATCGACGATGCCGAGGTCGCCGCCGGCGGCTTCGACGGCAGCTTCGCCCTGACCGCGCTGACGCTGAACTTCATGGGCGACAGCTACACACTGGGCCAGGCGGTCGATCCCTATGTGCAGTTCGAGATGGGCAGCTTGATAGGCCCCAATGCCTTGTTCTCGACGACAGGTGGCGGTGAACTCGCCCTGCAGTCCTTCTTCGGCTTCAGCGGCTTCACCTACTCGATCGGCGGCAGCGACACGCTGGGCAGCCTGAGCATCAGCGCCGTCCCCGAGCCCGGCACCTGGGCGATGAGCCTGGCCGGCCTGGCTGCGCTCGGTGCGATCGCGCGCCGTCGCCGTCAGCAGCAGCAACAAGCCTGAGGCCACAAGCCTCGTCGCCAGGGGCGGTGCCAAGAGGCACCGCCCTTTTCTTTTGTGGCTCAGCGCGACAGCGCCAGCTTCAGCCCGAAGCCGATCAGCACCGTGCCGGCCAGGCGCTCCAGCCATTGGCCGATGCGCGGATTGCTGCGCAGCCGGGCCGCCAGATGCTGGGTCAGCAGCGTCACGACCAGGCCATAGGCTAAGGTCAGCAGCGCAATCGTCACGGCCATCGCGCCGAAGGTCGCCAGGCCCTGGTGCCGCGCCGGGTCAACAAATAGCGGGAAGAAGGCCATGTAGAACACGATGGCCTTGGGGTTCAGCAGTGTGATCAGCAGGGCCTGCTGGAAATACTGGCGCGGCCGGATCTGCAGCACCGGCGCGTCGCCCGGCTTGGCGCGCAACATGCGCCAGCCCAGCCAGGCCAGATAGGCCGCGCCCAGCCACTGCACGCCGGCGAACACACGCGGCGAGGCCGCCAGCAAAGCGGCAACGCCGGCCACAGCCAGCCACATCAAGACCTGATCGCCGGCGATCACGCCGAGCGTCGCGGCCAGCCCGCCCTTGAACCCGCCCTTGCCGGTGGACGAGATCAGGGCCAGATTGCCCGGGCCTGGAATCATCAAGAAGACGATGATGGCGACGACAAAGGCGCCGTAGTCTGCAATGCCGAACATGGGGACTCCGCGAGAACGAAGCGTGATGCTACGCCACGCCGCCGCTCAATGCCCGTGATCATGGGCATGCGCCGCAGGGCCGCTGCCATGACCGAGCTCGCTGCGGGCCTGGCGCAGCACCTGCCAGCCGCCATGCAGGGCCAGCGTGGCCATCAGGCCGGCGACGGCCAGGTCGGGCCAGGCGCTGCCGGTGCCGAAGACGCCGGCGGCCGCTGCCAGCACGGCCAGATTGCCGATCGCGTCATTGCGCGAGCACAGCCAGACGCTGCGCATATTGGCGTCGCCCTCGCGAAAGGCGTACAGCATCCAGGCGACTGCGACGTTGGCAGCCAGCGCCAGCAGGGCCACCGCCCCCATCGTCGGCGCATCCGGCACCTGGCCATGCCAGACCGCCCAGAGCGCATGGCCCAGCAGATAGAGCCCGAAACCCATCATGCTGGCGGCCTTCAGCATCGCTGCGCGAGCCCGCCAGGCTAGGGCCGAGGCCAGCACCGCCAGCGACACCGCATAGTTCAGCGCATCGCCGGCGAAGTCGATCGCATCGGCCAGCAGCGACAGCGAGCCGGCGGCAATGCCGGCCGTGATCTCCAGCAGGAACATCGCGGCATTGACCGCCAGCGCGATCCACAGGATCTTGCGGTAGCGGCCCAGATTGAGAATCTGGCTGGCTGGCGGCGTGTCGTGTTCACAGCAATGGGCGGACATCGGGAGGGCTCCAATCAGTCATTTGGTCGATGCCTGCATTGGAAAGCCTGGAGTCGCTACGGTGTCAAGCGGCAGGCGGCGAAAGTCGCTCAGTACGTCCGGCTGCCCTTGAACTGCGCGTGCTGGCGGCGCTGCAAGGTGGTGCTGCGGCTCATCGCCTCGAAGGAGACGCGGGCATGGGCATGCATGATGGCCAGGCCCAGCGCATCGGCGGCGTCCTTGCCGGGTTCGCCGGGCAGGGCCAGCAGGCGCTGCACCATGGCCTGCACCTGTTCCTTCTTCGCATGGCCATGGCCGACGATGGCTTTCTTCATCTGCAGCGCGGTGTACTCGGACACCGGCAGATCGCAGCTGACCAGGGCCGTCAGCGCCGCACCGCGTGCCTGGCCCAGCAGCAGCGTCGATTGCGGGGTGACGTTGACGAACACGATCTCGACCGCCGCGCACTGCGCCTGGTAGGTGGCCGCAACCTCGCGGATGCCGTCGAACAGGATCTTCAGCCGCGCCGGCAGATCGCCGGTGGCGACCGCGCTGGTCTTGATCGTGCCGCTGGCCACATAGCTCAGGCGCGGGCCGTCGGCGTCGATGACGCCGAAGCCGGTGGTCTGCAGACCGGGGTCAATGCCGAGAATTCGCATCAGAGGTCAAGCTTGAAATACCAGCGCACCGAGTGGAAGAACACCGGGGCCGCGAAGCACAGCACTGCGATGCGGTCCAGCAGGCCCACCGCGCCGGTGATGGAGCTGCGGTTGCCCCAGTAGACCACGCCGGCGTCGCGCTTGAGCGCCTTCATCACCAGGCCGCCCATGGTGCCGGCCGCCGCCGCGATGACCGCCATCACGAGGGCCTGGCCGGCCTTGAACGGGGTGATCCAGTACAGCAGGGTGCCGGTGACGGCCGCCGCCAGCAGGCCCAGCCACCAGGCCCGCAAGGAGAAGCTGCGGCTGATGCGGCGCGCCAGCGGCCGGCGCCGCAGCGAGCGGCTGGCCACTTCCTGGACGATCTGGCCGACACCGACCACCATCACCAGGAAGAACAGCAGGAAGGGGCCGCGCCCTTCATAGCCCCTGAAGTCCAGCAGCAGCAGGGCGGGCGCATGCGAGAGCCCGTAGACGCAGACCATGATGCCCCACTGGATCTTGGCATTGCGTTCGAGAAAGCGCTGCGGATCGTCGGCCAGCGCACTGACCACCGGGATGGCCAGAAAGCCGTAGACCGGGATCAGCACGCTGAACACATCGAAATGCCGGTTGCCGACCAGCGCGTACTGCAGCGGCAGCAGCACGAAGAAGGCCAGGATCAGGCTGCGATGGTCGGCGCGCCGGGTGTGCATCAGCGTGATGAACTCGCGCAGCGCCAGAAAGGACAGCACGCCGAACAGCAGGGTGGCGCCCAGCGGCCCCGAGACCCAGGCGGCCCAGAACAGCAGCGAGCCGACCCAGGTGGCGTTCAGGTCGCGGCGGAACTGGCGCCAGTTGTTCTCGGCCGCCTCGCTGCGCTCGGTGCTGCGCAGCGAGTAGAAGAAGCCTGCGGCGGTGATCAGCACCAACAGGCCGAACAGAATCAGGAACAGCAGCGCGATCTGGTCGCCGGCGTTCATCAGGCGCAGCGCTTTCATCAAGCACGCTCCTGTGTGGGCCGCTGCGCCAGCACGGCGTCGCGGGCACGGGCCAGGAAGTCGCGCTTGTCCTCGCCGGGCATCAGGTGCAGAGGCTCGCCGAAAGTCACGGTGCAAAGAATCGGCACCGGCACGATCTCGCCCTTGGGCATCACGCGCTGGACGTTGTCTATCCAGGTCGGTATCAGCTGCACCTGCGGAAACTGCTGGGCCAGATGGAACAGCCCGGCCTTGAAGGCCTGCGGCTCGCCCTTGCTGGAGCGCGTGCCCTCGGGAAAGATCACCAGCGAGTCGCCGTTGCCCAGCGCCTCGACCAGCGGCTCAAGCGGGTCCTCATCGGGCGTTGTGCGGGTGCGGCTCACATAGATGGCGTTGAACACCGCCGAGGTCAGCCAGGTCTTGAGCTTGCTGGAGGTCCAGTAGTCGCGGGCCGCGATCGGCCGGGTGCCGGCGCGCAGCTCGGCCGGCAGCGCGGCCCAGATCAGCACCCAGTCGAAGTGGCTTTGATGGTTGGCGAAATAGATGCGCTGCTCGGCGGTGGGCGGGCAGCCCTTCCAGTGGCCCTGGGCGCCGGTGATCAGGCGCGCCAGGGAGGCCAGCAGCAGGCCCGTCGCTTCGGTCAATGACATGCGGGGATTATCCCCGGCCTCATGCCGACCTCATGCCGACAGTACTCAGACCGCCGCCAGATCGTGCCGTGCCTGAGGCATCGTCGCGCTGCGGCCGCGCATCAGATCGGCCGCCTTCTCGCCGATCACGATGGCCGGTGCATTGGTGTTGCCGCTGATCACCTGGGGCATCACCGAGGCGTCCACCACCCGCAGACCCTCGATGCCATGCACGCGCAGCTCGGCGTCCACCACCGCCAGCGCATCCTGGCCCATGCGGCAGCTGCCCACCGGGTGGTAGACCGTGTCCACGCGCTGGCGCAGCAAGGCCTCGATCTCGGCATCGCTATCGCCCGTCTGAGCCTCGCGGGTCCAGGCCTCGTGGGTCCAGAAGGCCTTCAGGCTGGGGGCGCGCATCAGCGCGCGGGTCAGTCGATAGCCCTCGACCAGCTGCTGCACATCGTCCGGATGCTGCAAGAAAGCCGGGTCGATCAGCGGCGCGGCCAGCGGGTCGGCGCTGGCCAGGCTCAGCGTGCCGCGGCTGTGCGGGCGCAGCAGGCAGACATGGCAGGACAGGCCGTGGCCCAGGCCCAGCTTGCGCGCATGGTCCTGCACCAGGGCGACGACGAAATGCAGCTGCATATTCGGCGCCGGCAGGCCCGGCCGGGTGCTCAGAAAACCGCCGCACTCGGCGAAATTGGTCGTGATCATGCCGCGGCGTTCGCGCCGGTAGCGGGCGATGGATTGGAGCAGGCGCCAGCCGCCCTTGGCCGAGATGCCCACCGTGTCCAGGCTGTCGGACAGGTAGCCGAACACAAAGTCCGGGTGGTCGTGCAGGTTCTGGCCTACACCCGGCAGATGATGGGTCACCGGCAGGCCCAGTCGCTGCAGCGCCGCGCCATCGCCGATGCCCGACAGCATCAGCAGCTGGGGCGACTGCAGCGCGCCGGCGCTCAGCACCACCTCGCGAGCAGCGCGCAGCTCGCGCTTGTGGCCGTTCTGCAGGATCTCGACGCCGACCGCGCGCCGGCCCTCCAGCAGCAGGCGCAGCACGCGCACGCCGGTGAGCACTTGCAGATTGGGCCGGCTGCCCAGATGCGGATGCAGATAGCCGCGCGCGGCGCTCCAGCGCTCGCCCTCGTGCTGGGTCACCTGGTAGACGCCCAGGCCTTCCATCTCGCCGGCATTGAAATCGTCCAGCACCGGATGGTCGCAGTGTCGGGCGGCCTCCAGCCAGGCCGCATGCAGCGGGCTGTCGCTGCGCAGATCGCCGACGCGCAGCGGCCCGGCCTGGCCATGCCAGGGGGCGCCCAGCCGGGTGTTGTTCTCGGAGCGGATGAAGTAGGGCAGCAACTCGTCGAAGCTCCAGCCGGGGTTGCCGGCGGCGGCCCAGGCGTCGTAGTCGCTGCGGTGGCCGCGGATATAGACCATCGCATTGATGGCCGAGGAGCCGCCGAGCACCCGGCCGCGTGGCTGGTAGCCGCGCCTGCCGTTCAGCCCGGCCTGGGGCACGGTCTCGAAAGCCCAGTTGTTGAGCTTGCTGGGGATTTGCAGCACGCCGGCAAATGGTGTCTTGACCACCCAGCTGTCGCCGGCGCCGCCGGCCTCCAGCACCGTGACTCGGCAGGTCGGATCTTCGCTGAGCCGGCCGGCCAGCGCGCAGCCGGCCGAGCCGCCGCCAATGATCAGATAGTCGTGCTCGGCCCTCATCGTCGCGCCGCTCATGCAATCTTCTTCAGCAGGCCCAGCAGACGCTCGAAAGTGACGCCATAGGGCGGGTAGAACAGCCGGGTGCCGGCCCAGCGCGGCTGCGTGAACACCGGCTTGAGCGCGCTGAAGGTGTTGAAACCCCAGACGCCGTGATAGGCCCCTTGTCCGCTGGCGCCGACGCCGCCAAAGGGCTGGTCCTCCTGGCCGATATGCCAGATGCAGTCATTGACCGTGACGCCGCCGGCATGGGTCTCGCGCAGCACCCGCTCGCGCGCTGGCCCGTCGCTGCCGAACCAGTACAGCGCCAGCGGCCGCTCGTGGCGCTGCACATGAGCGATCGCGGCGCCGGCATCGTCGCAGCCGACGATGGGCAGCAGCGGGCCGAAGATCTCCTCGCGCATCACCGCCATCTCGCCCGTCACGTCCAGCAGCAGATGCGGCACCAGCTTGCGGCCCTCGGGGACCTCGTCATGGCTGGGCAGCAGCCGGGCGCCGCGCGCGCGGGCGTCGTCGAGCAGGCCTTGCAGCCGGGCGTGGTGGCGCTCGGTCGCGATGCTTGTGTAGTCGGGGTTGCCGGCAATGCTTGGGTAGAGTCGGCGTATCGCCCGCTGCAGCGCCTGGGCCAGCGGCTCGACCATGGGCTTGGGCGCGAGCACATAGTCCGGCGCGATGCAGGTCTGGCCGGCGTTGAGCAGCTTGCCGAAGGCCAGCCGCTCGGCGACACGCCCCAGATCCGCGCTGGCATCGATGATGACCGGCGACTTGCCGCCGAGCTCCAAGGTCACCGGGGTCAGGTTTTGCGCGGCGGCCTGGGCCACCAGCCGGCCCACGGCGGTGGAGCCGGTGAAGAACAGGTGGTCGAAGGGCAGGGCCGCGAAGGCGCGGGCCAGCGCCGCGTCGCCGCAGATCACCTGCATCTCCTCGGGCGCGAAATGCTCGGCCACGATGCGGGCCATCAGGGCCGAGGTCAGCGGGGTCAGCTCCGAGGGCTTGATCAGCACCCGGTTGCCCGCCGCCAGCGCGGCCAGCGCCGGGCTCAGCGCCAGCTGATAGGGATAGTTCCAGGGTGCGATCACACCCACCACGCCCAGCGGCTGCGGCATCAGTCGATTGCTGCCAGGCAGGAAATGCAGGGCGGTGGGCATGCGCCTGGACTTCATCCAGCCGCGCAGATGGGCTTTGGCATGCTGGGCCGCCGACTCCACCGTGAACACATCGGCCAGCAGGGTCTCCTGGCGGGCGCGATGGCCGAAATCGCGCGAGATCGCCTCGACCAGCTCGTCCGCATGCCGGCGCGTCATCGCTCGCACGCGCTCGACCCGGTCCAGCCGGGTGGCCAGGCTGGGCATGGGCTCGGCGCGGAAAGCGCTGCGCTGCAGCTCCAGGCAGAGCTGCAGGCGCTCGTTGAGGCTGTGGTCCAAACAGGTCTCCTTGTGTCTTGTGGCACAAGGCTAACCCCCAGGGCCTGGACCGCCAAGCGTGAAGGCCCTGGGCTAGAGGAGGGGCTCTACAGAAAAGCCCGCCGCACTGTCGCCTGCGGGACAGGGGTGGCTAGTTGTGCATGCCGCGCCGCTCGGTGGCGACGATGTCCCAGACCGCGATGAACATCGCCGCGATCAGCGGGCCGATCACAAAGCCGTTCAGCCCGAACACGGCCATGCCGCCCAGCGTGGAGATCAGCACGATGTAGTCGGGCATCTTGGTGTCCTTGCCGACCAGCAGCGGCCGCAGCAGGTTGTCGACCAGGCCGATCACCAGCACGCCATAGGCGATCAGGCCCAGGCCGGCCGCGACATTGCCGGTGGCCAGGAAGTACAGCGCTACCGGCAGCCACACCAGGCCGGCGCCAACGGCCGGCAGCAGCGACAGAAAGGCCATCAGCACGGCCCACAGCACCGGGGCATGCACGTCCAGCACCCAGAAGGCCAGGCCGCCTAGAGCGCCCTGCAGCGCGGCCACAGCGATATTGCCCTTGACGGTGGCGCGGATCACGGTGGTGAACTTCTCTGCCAGCATGCGCTTGTAGGTGGCGCGCAAGGGCAGCGCCTCGCGAATGCGGCGCGACAGTTGCTCGCCGTCGCGCATCACGAAGAACATCAGGTAGAGCATGATGAAGAAGCTGACGACGAAGTCGAAGGTGTCCTGGCCGAAGCCCAGGGCCTTGCTCGCCAGCAACTGGCTGCCCTGGTTCAGCGCGCTCACCAGCTTGTCCTGCAGCAGGTTGAGATTGCCCAGGCCGAAGCGGTCCAGCAACTGGGTCAGCCAGGCCGGCAGCGCCGCATAGATCTGCTGCACATAGGTCGTGAAGCTGAACTCGCCCGACTTGCTCTTTGCATACAGCGCCGTGCCCTCCTGTACCAGCGACAGCGTGATCAGGGCCAGCGGCAGTATCACCAGCAGCAGAACAATGAGGATTGCACCCAGCGCCGCCAGCGTGCGCCGCCCCTTGGCGGGCTTGAGCAGGCGCCGGTACAGCGGCGCGAACACGATGGCCATTGCCGTGCCCCACAGCACCGCGCCGTAAAAGGGCAGGAGGATCCAGCCAAAGGCCAGGGTCACCAGCACCAGCAGCAGCACAAAGGTCTTGTCGTGCAGGGCGGGGGCGTCATCGGGGGGCAGGGGCGGCATGATCCGTTCGGGTGTGCGATGGAGTGATCTCGCATCGTAGCTGGCTATCCTGGACCGATTAGCCGAGGGTGACGGTTCGGCTGTGCCAATGAATGGTGGACTCACGCTTGCGAGTGCAAAGTAGGGTTCCCTACCCCTCCTTTGGGGCGATGGACGCCCTTTTGTGCGAAATATGAAACTCCGTGCCGAGCTACTTCACTCAAAAGGGAGATCGTCATGCACCATCAGTTTCGGGCACTGATCGCTATTGCTGTCATGTTGGCGCTTAGCGCTACGGCAATCAGCGCAAGAGCCGGTTGTGAAACGCTTGAGCCATTCCAGATGCCGCGTACGCCCGAAGGCGTTAACGCGCGCGCGTCGAGCCTTTCGAGCGCTGGTGATGTAGCGCCGAGAACCGCAGCAAGTCTTGAGTATGAAAATGGCCAGCCTACTGTCGTCGTCCTGGGCGGTGTTCGACACAAATTGGTGCGGGAAGCAGGTACTGGTCGCATCCTGGGTGTGGAGGCAGGCGGTAATTTGCTTTCCATTGACCGCCGGAGCTTGACTGATTCTGAACGGCAAGCGGTCAGGTCCTTGCAACAGCAGGGTTCAGCTGTATCGACAGACCCTCGTCCACTGGGCTTTTGCGGTGGCAACTTAGCCTACTCGATGAGCATGCACGCATCACTTCCCCCCGTGACGGTGACTGGTGAAAGTGTCGGGCGGATTGGATTCTGGCAAGAAGTTCAGATTTCAGGATGGAGTCCGTTGAGCGTCGATCTGACTATCGCTGGTGGGAATTCGGAGTCTCTAACGCAACGCTTTGCGCGTTGTAAGGCGCAGCGCGACTTCTGTGTTCAAACTGGTGTACAGGAAACGGTCAATCGCATCAACGCGGTGTGCATTGCCGGTGGTGGCCTAATTGCACTCACAGGACTTGGCACTTATGCCGGTTTGATTGGCATGACGGCGTGCGTGGCTGCGAACGAAACAATTGGTCCATCATGGCTAACTCAACGATGCGAAGCCAAGCAAGCCGAATGCAATGCGACGCCGGGCTGATGGCCTCGGCCAAAAGGGGCTGCGCCTGGATGTCAGATCTTCAGAGCGTTCGTGGATTGTGGTGTTTGCTCGATGAGGCCATTACTGTCGAGAGCTGCAATGCGGCAATGGCTTAAACATTTGCTTGTGAGGCGAGCACCGATAGCGTTGGCGTTGGTGTTGCTCGGGACTCTCTGGCTGAAGTATGTCGGCCGACATGATGCAGACGGAGTGAGTGATGGCGGGCCGGCTGTACATGCGGCGAGTCCGGGCAGCAAAGTCCTCGAAATCGACGGTCATAGCCGGTCCGGCTCTTTGCCAGCAGGCGGTGTTGATGCTGCACGGCCCAGGCCCATTACGCAAACTGGTGCCGACCGGTCAGATGTACCTGACTATGTTGGATTGATACGCCGTGCACAGTCAGGCGGTTCGCCGGAGGATGCCTACGAGGCTGCGGGTGCGATCCGGCGCTGCGGGATGATCGACAAGATAGTTGAGCAGGGCTACGGGGCCCTGGCACGCGCGGACGAGCACGCCGAAGCATACCGACAGCTGCGCCTAGACAATCTGAAGCATGATCAGGCTATTCAGCGCCGTTGTCAGGAACTCAGTCCGGACATGTACATGCCGCTAGGCCCGTTGCTGAAGCGAGGCATTGAAGGTGGTGTGCCGGGTGCCGCCTCCGAGTACTGGTTTTTGCGCCGCCAGGGTTTGGTCGGGGAACGCGAAATTAGCGATGAAGTACTGAGGGCGGCCTTGATCCGCGATGCCAGACTCGGCCATGGCTCCACCCTCAGCGAGCTGGTGTTCTTTGGAGATTCGCTAGGCTTGTCCGCCGTGGAGCTGCGAGGCTATGAGCTGTTCATGGAGATGCTGAAGCAGCGAGGCCGACCACATCTGCAAACCCGTGACGACATGGGACAGTTGTTGCCCGAGATGTTGGTGGCGGCAAAGGCGCCAGAATGGGTGATTGAGGCCTTCCAAGCCGCTGTGCGGACCATGTCAGGTCTCCGAAGCCTTCCCCCCGAAAAGGAGGCCGAGGCTCGCAAGCTGGCGCACGAATTCTTGCGTGAGTGGCAGCAGTCGACGGAAGCGCAGAACATAGCTCAGCCACGCTGAACTGGCTTAAAGTGGCTGCTGCGGCAGAGTTGCAGCGGCGCGGTGGATAGATGGCGGTCCGCGCAGTCCTCAGCCGTCGCGTTGCCGCAGCGCGGCGAGCAGCTTCTCGTGAATCCCGCCAAAGCCGCCATTGCTCATGCACAGCACATGGTCGCCGGGCTTGGCGGCCCGGACGACGGCGGCCACCAGCGCATCGATGTCGGCACAGACCTGGGCCTGCGCGCCCATGGTCGCCAGCACTTCCTTGGCGTCCCAGTCGACGCTGCCCTGATGGCAGAAACTGAGATCGGCCTCTTCCAGCGACCAGGGCAGCTGGGCCTTCATCGTGCCCAGCTTCATCGTGTTGGAGCGCGGCTCGAACACGGCCAGGATGCGCTCGCTGGGCGCGATACGGCGGCGCAGGCCGTTGACCGTGGTGTGGATGGCGGTCGGGTGGTGGGCGAAGTCGTCGTAGACCTTGACGCTGCCTCCTTCAACGAGGGCCTCGCCGCGCAGCTCCAGCCGGCGACGCACGTTCTGGAACGTGGCCAGCGCGGCGGCCGACTGCTCGGGCGGCACTGCCAGATGCTCGGCGGCGGCGATCGCGGCCAGCGCATTGAGCTGGTTGTGCTCGCCGCTCAGGGCCCATTCGACCCGCGCGACCTTCAGGCTGCCGCGCAGCACGTCGAAGGCCTGCGGCTCGCCACGGGCGCGCAGCGCGCCGGGCTCTTCCTTGCGGGCGCCGAAGCGCTGCACCTCGCTCCAGCAGCCGCGGCTGAGCACGCGCTTGAGCGCGTCCTCGCGGGCATTGACGACCAGGCGGCCGCTGGCCGGCACGGTGCGCACCAGGTGGTGGAACTGGGTCTCGATCGCGGCCAGGTCGGGGAAGATGTCGGCGTGGTCGTGCTCGAGATTGTTCAGGATCGCGGTGCGCGGCCGGTAGTGGACGAACTTGCTGCGCTTGTCGAAGAAGGCGGTGTCGTACTCGTCGGCTTCGATGACGAAAGGCTTGCCCTTGCCGAGCCGGGCCGAGACGCCAAAGTTCAGCGGCACGCCGCCGACCAGAAAGCCCGGCTCCAGCCCGGTCTGCTCAAGAATCCAGGCCAGCATCGCGGTGGTCGTGGTCTTGCCATGGGTGCCGGCCACGGCCAGCACATGGCGGCCCTGCAAGACATGCTCGGCCAACCACTGCGGGCCCGAGGTGTAGGGCAGACCGGCGTCGAGAATGGCTTCCATCAGCGGGAAGCGGCCTTCCGAGGAGCGGGTCACGACATTGCCGATCACGAACAGATCGGGTTTGAGCGCCAGCTGCTCGGCGCCAAAGCCCTGGATCAGCTCGATGCCCAAGGCCTGCAACTGATCGGACATCGGCGGGTAGACATTGGCATCGCAGCCGGTCACCTTGTGGCCGGCCTCGCGGGCCAGCGCGGCCAGGCCGCCCATGAAGGTGCCGCAGATGCCGAGGATGTGGCTATGCATATCAGTTGTCTCTAAACCAGGAGGGCAGGCGGGGCAGGACCTCGTCCAGGGAGCCTAGCACCAGGCACTGCGGGGCGATAGCCGGGTCGGGCTGCTTCAGGTCGGGCACCAGGACCACGCCCATGCCCGCCGTCAGCGCCCCCTGGGCGCCGTAGCTGGAATCCTCGAACACCAGGGCCTTAGCAGGATGGATGCCAAGGCTGCGCGCGGCCAGCTCGAACAGGTCCGGATGCGGCTTGCCGCGTGCCACCTGGTCGCCGCCGTGGATGGGGCCAAAGAAGTGACGGATGCCGGCTGCGTCGAGCCGGTCGATCACCTTGGCGTGGCGGGTCGAGGAGGCCACGGCCAGCGGCACGCCCAGGCCCTGAAGTCCCTGCAGCAGGGCCAGCGCACCGGCCTTGAGTTCGAATCCGCGGCCTTGGAACTGCCTGGCGATCTCGGCATCGACCGCCTCATACACGCCCTCGGCCTCCGCCAGGCTGCCCAGCTTCTCGGTCAGCACGGCCAGGCTGTCCGGCCGGTTGCGGCCGACCGTCAGCAGATAGTCGGCCTCGGTCAGCGATGACAGCCGCAGCCAGGCATCGCGGATCGGTCGCTCGGAGTCGAGCAGCAGACCGTCCATATCGAAGATCACCGCATCGAAGCGGCGGGCCATGAGCGCCATCTCAGCGCAGGGCGCTGCGGGCGGCGTCCAGCGTGGCCTCGATATCGGCCGCGCTGTGGGCGCCGCTGACGAAGCCGGCTTCATACAGCGCGGGTGCCAGGTAGACGCCGGCATCGAGCATGCCGTGGAAGAAGCGGTTGAAGCGCTCCTTGTCGGTCGTCATCACGGTGGTGTAGTTCTGCGGCAGCTCGCTCATCAGGAAGAAGCCGAACATGCCGCCCTGGCAATCGGCGCTGAAGGGCACGCCATTGTCCTTGGCCACCGCCACCAGGCCGTCGACCAGGCTGCGGGTGCGCTCGCTCAGCGCGTCGAAGAAGCCGGGCTTCTGGATCTCGCGCAGCGTGGCCAAGCCGCAGGCGGTGGCGACCGGGTTGCCGCTCAGGGTGCCGGCCTGGTAGACGCCGCCCAGCGGGGCGAGGTGAGCCATGATGTCGCGGCTGGCACCAAAGGCGGCCAGCGGCATGCCGCCGCCGATGACCTTGCCGAACACGCTGATATCGGGCTTGAAGCCGGGGATCAGGCTGGCATAGTGGCCTTGCGCGCTGCTCAGGCCGACGCGAAAGCCCGTCATCACCTCATCGAACACCAGCAGCGCGCCATGGGCCGAGCACAGCTCGCGCATGCGGCTCATGAAGGGCAGGCTGGCGCGCACGAAGTTCATATTGCCGGCGATCGGCTCGACGATCACGCAGGCCAGCTCGGGCCCGTGCAGCGCGAAGGCCTCTTCGAGCTGGGCGAGGTTGTTGTACTCCAGCACCAGCGTGTGCTGGGCGACCTCGGCCGGTACGCCGGCGCTGGTCGGGTGGCCGAAAGTGGCAAGACCCGACCCCGCCTTGACCAGCAGCGCGTCGGTGTGGCCGTGGTAGCAGCCCTCGAACTTGATGAATTTGCTGCGGCCTGTGGCGCCGCGCGCCAGCCGGATCGCGCTCATCGTCGCCTCGGTGCCGGAGCTGACCAGGCGCACCTGCTCCATGCTGGGCACCAGCTTCAGGATCTCCTCGGCCAGCTCGAGCTCGCGCTCGGTCGGCGCGCCGAAGGAGAAGCCCTCGCGCGCCGCACTCAGCACCGCATCCAGCACGGCAGGGTGGCCGTGGCCCAGGATCATCGGGCCCCAGGAGCCGATGTAGTCGATATAGCGCCGGCCCTCGGCATCGACGATATAGGCGCCTTCACCGCGCTTGATGAAGCGCGGCGTGCCGCCGACGGCGCGGAAGGCGCGCACCGGCGAATTGACGCCGCCAGGGATGACGCGCTGCGAGCGCTCGAACAGGTCTTGATTCGTGGTCATGATCGGAAAGACAGAGTCAATGCAGGCGCTCAGTGCATACGGCGCGGCGGCCGGCCCGGGGGCTCGTCGGCCACCAGCGGTTCCAGCGGGTCGATCAGGGCGGCCTCGGCGCCTTCCTCGTCCTCGGGCGGCAGGGCCCAGAAGAAGCGGTCGGGCAGCACATTGCCCATGCCAGGGCGAAAGCCCGCATCGAGCGATTGGTCGAGGAAGGACAGGGCCTCGGCCACGGCGCTGTGCACCTCGGCACCGACCGACAGCAGCGCGGCGATGGCGGCCGACAAGGTATCGCCGGCGCCGATGAAATTGACCTCGAAGCGCTCGAACTTCTCGCCTGTGATCGGGCCCTGGGCATTGGCCAGCACATTGTCGATGAACTGGTTGGGCAGGGTGATGCCGGTCACCAGCACATGCTCGGCGCCATGCTGGCCGGCGGCGACGGCCAGCTCGCGCGGCGAGGGCGGGCGGTCTGCATCCCAGTCGGGCAGCAGGAAATCGGTCAGGGTCTTGTGGTTGCCGACCAGCACATGGGTCTGTGGCAGCACCAGCTCGCGGAAGGCATCCAGATAGCTCTGCTGCTGCTCCTCGTCCAGCCAGGAGATGGCAGGCAGATAGGCGACCAGCGGAACATCGGGGTAATCACTGAGAACTTCGGCCACCGCGCTGACACCTTCGGCGCTGCCGAGAAAGCCGACCTTCCAGGCCGTGATCGTCACGTCCTCCAGGATGCTGCGCGCCTGCTCGACCACGGTGTCGCTGTCCAGCACATGCTGGTCGAAGACCTCGGCCGTGTCGCGCAGCAGGATCGCGGTGACGACCGGCAGCGCATGCGCGCCCATCGCGGCGATGGTGGCGATATCGCCGGCCAGGCCGCTGGCGCCGCTGGGTTCGCTGGCGTTGAAACTCATCACGCAGGCCGGGGCGGGGGATTCTTGCTCGTCGGGGGGCAGTGCGGGGTCGGTGGGGAAGTCTGCTGTGCTCATGGTCAGGAAGGGATGAAAGGTCCTGTTACCAGGGACCCAAACAATGCGTGACTAAGCACCGCTAAGCATCGAAATGGCTGTTGCATCCGTGCCTACTCTGCCCATGGGGGGCAAAGTCGGGCTGGCTACAATCTTCGCATTGTAGTGAGCAAGCGATCCCACCGTGACCGAAGCAAGTACCTGGATGTGCCTGATCTGTGGCTGGATCTATGACGAAGCCGCCGGCGATCCGGAGCATGGCATTGCGCCGGGCACCGCCTGGGCCGATGTGGACATGAACTGGACCTGCCCCGAATGCGGCGCTCGCAAGGAAGACTTCGAGATGGTGCGTATCTAGTTGATCGACGGCATGGCCTCGCTTTAGGAGAAATTCATTGGACTCGCAGGCACCGGCAGGCATGAGCGCGGGCGTAATCTCCAAGGTGCTGGTCATCGATGACAGCAACACGATACGCCGCAGCGCCGAGATTTTTCTGAAGCAGGCCGGCCACCAGGTGGTGCTGGCGGAAGATGGCTTTGACGCGCTGTCCAAGCTCAGCGACTACCAACCCGATCTGGTGTTCTGCGACATCCTGATGCCGCGCCTGGATGGCTACCAGACCTGCGCCATCATCAAGCGCAATCCCCTGTTTGCCGGCGTGCCTGTCATCATGCTGTCGAGCAAGGACGGCCTGTTCGACAAGGCGCGAGGCCGCATGGTGGGCTCGCAAGACTATCTGACCAAACCCTTCACCAAGGATCAGCTTTTGCAGGCGGTGCAGCAGCACCGTCGCGCCGGCTGAGTTCTTCAATCCACAGGGATGCCCTTTAGAGGCAGCGCGAGGAGCACGAGATGCCTATCCAGAAGATATTGCTGGTGGATGATTCCAAGACCGAGTTGCACCATCTCAGCGAGATGCTGCTCAAGCGCGGTTACGAGGTGCGCACCGCCGAGAACGGCGAGGAGGCGATGAAACGCCTGGCCGAGGAAAAGCCCGATCTGATCCTGATGGACGTCGTGATGCCGGGCCAGAACGGCTTCCAGCTGACCCGCGCGATCACCCGCGACGAGCGTTTCGCCGATGTGCCGGTGATCATGTGCACCAGCAAGAATCAGGAGACCGACAAGGTCTGGGGCATGCGCCAGGGCGCGCGTGACTATGTGGTCAAGCCGGTCAAGGCCGAGGAGTTGCTGGCCAAGATCAAAGCACTCGGCTGAGCGCGTATGAGCAATAAGCAAGCCCTGCGCGAACTCCAGCAACGCCTCGCGCAGCGCATGCAGGCCGCGCGCGAGCAGCCGCAGCAGGCGAACTGGCTGGCGGTCGAGTGCGCCGGCATGCCACTGCTGTTCTCGCTGCTGCAGGCCTCCGAGATCTTCACGCCGGTGCCCCTGCAGACCGTGCCCTATGCCCAGCCCTGGCTGCTGGGCGTGGCCAATCTGCGCGGCGGCCTGCACACGGTGGTCGATCTGGCGGCCTTTTTGGGCCTGCGGGATGCGGCGGCGGTGACACGGTCGGAAGGGGCGCGGCTGATCGCGATCAACCCCGATCTGGGCATCAACTGCGCGCTGATGGTCGACCGCCTGCTGGGCCTGCGCGGCGCAATGCAGGCCGAGACAGCCGATGCGGCGACGCCGCAGCCGCGTTTTGCGGGCGGGGTGATGCGAGATCAAGACGGCCGTCGCTGGCAGGTGATAGACCTGGAAGCGCTGGCCAGACACGAGCAGTTTCTTCGGATTGTGGCCTGAGCGTGTCGCCTGAGCGGCCGCTGTCAACCACCGACTTCACGAGGGTGAGATGAGCTTCCTGGACAAGATCAAGAATCTGGGCAAGACCGAGGACGCCACGTCCGCCGGGTCTTCGCACTCGGCCGCCATGCCTCTGGGCACGCTCAGCGGGCCGCTCAGCGAGCCGCCGCGCTCCGAGTCCTCCATCATTTCCGAGGCCGTGCCGACCGAGCTGGCCGGCACCGAGTTCCCCGAGACCAGCAGCGCCTTTGCCAGCACCGTCGCGGCCGAAGGCGGCGCGGCGGCGGCCTTCGCCCCGGCGGCCAAGAGCGGGCGCCAGGCGCTGCTGACGGCGCTGGTGGCCTTCGGCCTGATCGGCACGGCGGCCAGCGTCAGCCTGATTCTGGTCAACGCCAACCGCACCTCGGCCCAGGTGCGCGCCACCGGCCAGGCGCTGATGCAGTCGCAGCGCATGGCCAAGTCGGTGTCCTCGGCCCTGGTCGGCAATGCGGCGGCCTTCGGCGAGCTGCGCGAGAGCGTCGGCGTGCTGACCGGCATCGTGCCCCAGCTGCGCGAGGGCGCGCAGGGCCAGGCGGCGGTCCAGCAAGGCCTGGACGAGGTCGAGCCGCTGATCACCCGTGCCGACAAGAACGGCAAGGTGGTGCTGGCCCAGGAGAAGGTGCTGACCCAGGTGGGTCAGGCCTTGCGCAGCATCAACCGCCAGAGTTCCGACCTGCTGGAGAGCGCCGAGGCCGTCGCCTCGCTGTCGCTGCAGCAGGGCGCCTCGCTGGGCGAGATCTCGGCCGTGGGCCAGCTGGTGATGCTGACCCAGCGCATCGGCAAGAGCGCCAACGAGTTCCTGACCCAGGAAGGCGTCAGCCCCGAGGCGGTGTTCCTGCTCGGCAAGGACTTGAACACCTTCAAGGAGATCACCGAGGGCCTGCTCAAGGGCAACCCCGAGCTGCGCCTGCCCGGCGCCCGCGACCCGGAGCTGCGCGAACGTCTGAACACCCTGCTCAAGCAGTACGAGGACACCCGCACCCAGGCGGCCGCGATTCTGTCGAATCTGCAGGGCCTGGTGTCGGCCCGTGAGGCCCAGTCCAGCATCCTGGCCGACAGCGAGCCGGTGCGCCGCAGCCTGGAGCAGATCGCCGCCGAGCTGGAAGGCGGTGGCGGCATCACCTGGTGGAGCGGCCTGCTGCTGCTGGCCTCGCTGGCCGCGCTGGTGGTCGGTGCGCTCGGTTTCCTGCGGCTTTATGTGTCCGGCCAGGCCCAGCGTGCGGCGATGGCCGAGGCGCAGAAGCGCGAAGCCGAGGCCCAGGAACAGGAAGCCAAGCGCGTCAACGACGCCAACCAGGCAGCGATTTTGCGTTTGATGAACGAGCTGCAGGCGGTGGCCGAGGGCGATCTGACCCAGCAGGCCACTGTGACCGAGGACATCACCGGCGCGATCGCCGACTCGGTGAACTACACGGTGGAAGAGCTGCGCAGCCTGGTCAGCCAGGTGCAGAGCACGGCCGCCCGCGTGACCGACACCACCGGCCAGGTCGACCAGACCTCGACCGAGCTGCTGGCCGCCTCGACCGAACAGCTGCACGAGATCCGCGCCACCGGCGAGGCCGTGCTGCAGATGGCCGGCCGCATCAATGAGGTGAGCGCCCAGGCCCAGCAGACCGCCGAGGTGGCGCGCCAGTCGCGCCAGGCGGCCGAGACCGGCCGCGAGGCGGTGCAGAACAATATCGGCGGCATGAACTCGATCCGCGAGTCGATCCAGGAAACCTCCAAGCGCATCAAGCGCCTGGGCGAAAGCTCGCAGGAGATCGGCGAGATCACCGAGCTGATCTCGGACATTACCGAGCAAACCAATGTGCTGGCGCTGAACGCCGCGATCCAGGCCGCCTCGGCCGGCGAGGCCGGTCGCGGCTTCTCGGTGGTGGCCGAGGAAGTGCAGCGCCTGGCCGAGCGCTCCGGCGATGCGACGCGCCGGATTGCCGCGCTGGTCAAGACGATTCAGACCGACACCCAGGATGCGGTGGCCGCGATGGAGCGCTCCACCGTCGGTGTGGTGCAGGGGACGAAACTGTCGGATGCGGCCGGCTCGGCACTGGAAGAGATCGACACGGTGTCGCGCCGCCTGGACCAGCTGATCGCGCAGATCTCGACGCAGGCGCTCAGCGAGGCGCGCGCCGCCAACGAGGTGGCCGCCAATATCCAGCACATCTTTGCCGTGACCGAACAGACCGGCGAGGGCACGCGCTCGACCGCCCAGATGGTGCATGAGCTGTCGCGGTCGGCCGAGGCTCTGCGCGCTTCGGTGTCCCGCTTCAAGATTGGTTGAGCGCCTGAGCGCCGCCCCAGCATAGACGACAAGGCAAGCATGGACCTCCCGCGCGATTCCGAGTTTCCGCCCGATCTCAGCCCGCTGGCCTGGGTGCAGGAAGAGCTGCGCCGCTCGCTCGAGTCGGTTCACAAGACGCTGCGCCGCTTCCTGCGCGAGGCCGATGGCAGGGTCTCGGTACTGGGCATCGACGCGCCGGCCAGCCCGCCGCTGCTGGCGGCCGCCGCGCAGCTGCACCAGGTCGCCGGCGTGCTGGTGCTGGTGGGCCTGCCCGGCGGCGCCACGGTGCTGCGCGCCGCCGAGACGGCGGTGCAGAACCTGGCCCAGCAGCCGCTGAACATCGATCTGGCGACGGTTGAGATCATCGAGCGCGCCGACTTTGCGCTGCTGTCTTTTGTGGCCCGTCTGCTGGCCGGCAACAAGACCTCCAGCCTGGCGCTGTTCCCGCCTTACCGCGAGCTGCAGACGCTCAACGGCGCCGAGCGCATCCATCCGGCCGATCTGTGGCCGCAGGAGTTCGCCTGGCGCGATCTGCCGGTCGACCCGGTGGCCAAGCCGTTGGCACCGGAGGCCGTGCGCCGCGCCTTCGAGGCCAGCTTGCTCAAGCAGATGCGCTCACCGCGGCCCGAGCATGCGGGCCTGCTCAGCGATCTGTGCGCCGGATTGGCGGCCGGACTGGCCGGCGCGCAGGCGCGCACCTTGTGGCAGTTGGCGGCGGCCCAATACCAGGCCCAGGCACTGGGTCTGCTCAACCCCGATACCTATGCCAAGCGGCTGGGCTCGCGCCTGTTGTCGCAGCTGCGTGCCGGCGGCGCGGCGGCCTCGCAGCGCCTGGCCCATGACCTGTTGTTCTTCTGCGCCCAGGCGCGCCCCGACCCCGCCGCAGCGCGGCTGATGGCGGTGCGCGAGGCTTATGGCCTGGGCGAGGAGTCCGGCGGCAATTACGAGGACGATTCGCTGGGTCGCATCGACCCGGCCTGGGTCTCGCAGGCGCGCCGGCGTGTCAGCCAGGCCAAGGAAAGCTGGTCCTCGGCGGCCGAGGGCGAGACCCACCGTCTGGCCGGCCTGGACGAACAGTTCGCCGGCCTGAACGAATCGCTGGGCCGACTCTTCCCCAGCGGCGAGGTGCTGGGCGAGACGCTGCAGCGCGCGGTCGTCGCGACGCTGCGTTCCAACCAGCCGCCCAAGCCCGATCTGGCGATGGAAGTGGCCACCGGTCTGCTTTACGTCGAGGCGGCGCTGGACGATGCGGCCTTCGACCAGCCCGAGCAAGCCGAGCGCGTGCGCCGGCTGGCGCAGCGGGTCGAGGCGGTCTCGCATGGCGAGCCGCCGGCGCCGCTGGAAGCCTGGATGGAGGATCTGTACCGCCGCGTCTCGGATCGCCAGACGCTGGGCAGCGTCGTGCACGAGTTGCGCGCCAGCCTGTCCGAGGTCGAGCGCCTGGCCGACGAGTACTTCCGCAATCCGAGCCAGCGCCAAGTGCTGATCCCGGTGCCGGGCCAGCTGCAGACCATGCGCGGCGTGCTGACCGTGCTGGGCCTGGACCAGGCGGCCCAAGCCACCGTGCGCATGCGCGACGAGGTCGATGCGCTGGCCAATACCGAGGTCGATCCCGAGCTGGCCGGCCCGCGCGAGCTGTTCGAGCGCCTGGCCAACAATCTGGGCGCTTTGGGTTTCATGATTGACATGCTCAGCGTCCAGCCCCAGCTGGCCAAGCGCATGTTCCATTTCGACGAGGCCACGGGCCGGCTCGATGCGGTGATGGGCCGGCGCAGCGATGCGGTGAGTCTGCCGCCGCTGGACAGCGCTGCCGAACCGAGCCTGCTGAGCCAGGTGCAGGCGGCGGCCCAGGCTGCGGCCGATGGCGAGCGTCCGGCCGAGGAGCTGGCGCGCGATCTCGAGCGGCTGTCGCAGCAGGCCCGCGCCGCCGACGAACCGGGCTTGGCCCATGCTGCGCAATCGGCCCAGCGCCTGCTCGACGAGGCCCTGCCGACCCTGCCGCTGCCGCTGGACCCGTCGGCGCAAGACCTGGCCCCGTTGGCGGACGAAGAGCTCGACACCGCGCTGGCCCAGGCCGCGCAATCGCTCAACCAGTTCCTCGAAGCGCATGCGCCGGCCGCCGTGCCGGTCGCCGCGCCGGTCAGCGCGTCACCGCAGCTCGACGAGGACATGCTGCCCATCTTCCTGGAGGAAGCCGAGGAGGTGATCGCCAATGCCCGCGAGGCCTTGGCGCTGCTGGAGCAGGACCACCACGATGTCGAGCAGCTGACCACGGTGCGACGGGCCTTCCACACGCTCAAGGGCAGCTCGCGCATGGTCGGGCTGAACGCCTTCGGCGAAGGTGCCTGGGCCTGCGAACAGCTCTACAACACCCGCATCGGCGAGCAGACCGGCGCCGACCCGGCGCTGCTGGCCTTCACCGCCGAGGCGCTGGACTATCTGGCCGACTGGTGCGAAGCCATCACCAGCCGCCGGCCCGGCCCGCACCAGCCCGACGGGCTGCGCAACAGCGCCGATGCGCTGCGCCTGGAAGGCCGCGTGCTGCCGCTGGATTGGCCGAGCTCGGGGGCGGTGCCGCTGAGCAGCGAGCCCGAGTTGCCGGCCGAGCCGGAGCTGGCTCAGGCTGTCGAGCCCGAGTCGGAACCGGAACCGGAGCCGGAGCCGGAACCGGAACCGGAACCGGAACCCTTGCCCGAGCAGGAGGCCCTGCCCGTGCCCGAGGTGCTTGCCGACGATGCCGGCTTTGTGCTGGATCTGCTGCCGCCGACCGCGCCGAGCGCCGCGCCGACCATCGAGCTGCCCGAGTTCGAGCTGCGCCTGGATCTGGGCGAGCCCGAGCCTGAGGTCGAGCCGCTGCTGCATTCCGCGGCGGCGCCGCTGCTGGAGCTGGTGCCGCCCCCGGTGCCGCCTGCACTGCCCGAGCCTATCGAAGAGATCGAGGCGGAGGCAGAAGACAGCGTCAAGGTCATCGGTCCGCTGCGCATCAGCATCACGCTGTTCAATATCTTCCTCAACGAGGCCGACGAGCTGTCGCGCCGGCTCTCGACGGTTCTGGCCGAATGGGCGCTGGAGCTGGCCGTGCCGGTGCCGGCCGACGCCGAGGCGCTGGCCCATGCGCTGGCCGGCAATGCGGCCACCGTCGGCTTCGAGGACCTGTCGGCGCTGGCGCGCGCGCTGGAGCATGCGCTGGGCCGCGCCGCCCAGGCGGGCTCCTACGAGGCGCAGGATGCCGAGCTCTTCGTCGGCGCGGCCGACGAGTTGCGGCGCCTGCTGCATCAGTTCGCCGCCGGTTTCCTGAAGACGGTCGAAGGCGATCTGCTGGCGCGTCTGCACGACTATCAGCCGGCACCGGTCGAGCTGGTCGACTCCGGGGTCATGGGCTTGGAGCCGCCGCACGACTTTGCGGCCCGCGCCGAGCTGGCCGCCAAGGACGCGGCCGGCTTTGTCGGCGGACAGCCCGACGACATCGATGCCGAGCTGTTCCCGATCTTCGAGGAAGAGGCCCAGGATCTGCTGGAGCAGCTGCATGCCAGCCTGCGCGACTGGCTGGCCAGCCCGCAAAGCCGCGCCCGGGCCGATGCCTGCATGCGCTCGCTGCACACCTTCAAGGGCGGCGCGCGCCTGAGCGGCGCGATGGGGCTGGGCGAACAGGCCCACAAGCTGGAGTCCAGCGTCGAGGCCCTGCTGGGCCAGTCCGAATTGGACGGCGGCGATCTGCGCGAGCTGCAGTCGCAGGCCGATGCGCTGGAAGCCAGCTTCGAGCAGCTGCGCCGCCGGCTCAAGCAAGGGCCTGCCGAGGCGCCGCTGCAAGAGCTGGCCCAGGTGCCCGCGCCGGAAGCCGAGCCGGCCGTCGTGGTTCCCGTGGCTGCTGTCGTCGAGGACGATGCCGTGGTGGTGGCCGAGGAGCCGCTGACGCTCGATGCCGGCCCGCAGATCGACTGGTCGCGCTTTGGCCGGGGCTCGCAGGCCGGGGCCGAGGAGGCCGCCGCCGTGTCGGCCCAGCCGCTGGTGCGGGTGCGTGGCGCGCTGCTGGAGCGCATGGCCACCCAGGCCGGCGAGGTCAGCATCCGGCGCGCGCGTCTGGAGTCCGAGCTGGCCCAGATGAAAAGCGCGCTGCTCGATCTGGACGACAACCTGGATCGTCTGCGCAGCCAGCTACGCGAACTGGAGGTGCAGGCCGAGGGCCAGATGGGCTCGCAGCAGGAGGCGGCCAAGCTGGCCGGGCGCGACTTCGATCCGCTCGAATTCGACCGCTACACCCGCTTCCAGGAATTGACCCGCATGCTGGCCGAGTCGGTCAACGACGTGGCCACCGTGCAGCGCTCCTTGCAGCGCAATGTGCAGCTCGGCGAGGATGAGCTGGCCGGACAGTCGCGGCTGACGCGTGAGCTGCAGGACGATCTGCTGCGCACCCGCATGGTCGAGTTCGATGCCAGCCTGGCCGAACGTCTGCACCGTGTGGTGCGCCAGGCGGCGCGCGAGTCGGGCAAGCAGGCCACGCTGACCATCGTCGGCGGCCATATCGAACTGGACCGCAGCGTGCTGGAGCGCCTGACCGGTGCCTTCGAGCACCTGCTGCGCAACAGCCTCAGCCACGGCATCGAGACGCCCGAGGCGCGAGTCGCCGCCGGCAAGCCCGAGAGCGGCACGATCACGCTGCGCCTGGCCCAGGAGGGCAACGAGGTGCTGCTGGCCTTCAGCGATGACGGCGCCGGCCTGAACCTCGCGCGCATCCGCGAGCGCGGCGAGATGCTGGGCCTGATCGCCCAAGGGGCCGAGCTGGAAGACAGCGCGCTGATGGAGCTGATCTTCGCGCCGGGCTTCTCGACCGCCAGCGAGGTCACCGAGCTGGCCGGCCGTGGCGTCGGCATGGATGTGGTGCGGGCCGAGGTCAGCACGCTGGGCGGCTATGTCGACATCCATTCGACACCGGGCCAGGGCGCGGGCTTCGATCTGCGCGTGCCGCTGACGACGGCGCTGACCCAGGTGGTGCTGTTGCGCTATGGCGAGCACAAGGTCGCGGTGCCGGCCGCGCTGATGGAATCGGTGCAGCGCCTGCCACTCGACAAGGTCGAGCAGGCCTACGACAACGCCAGCCTGCAGCACGGCGACACGACGCTGCCCTTCTACTGGCTGGGCGGCCTGATGAAGCACAGCGGCCGCGGCGTGCTGCTGGGCCGAACCCTGCCGGTGGTCTTCATCAAGAGCGCGCATCAGCGCCTGGCCCTGCATGTCGACGAGGTGCTGGGCAACCAGGAAGTGGTGATCAAGAACCTCGGCCCGCAGCTCAGCGGCGTGCCGGGCCTGGCCGGCATCAGCCTGCTGGCCTCCGGCGATGTGGCCCTGATCTACAACCCGGTGGCGCTGGCCCATTGGTACGGCCCGGCGGCGCAAAGCCATGCGCAGCAGGCGGCCGTCAGCGCGGCCTCGCCGCTGGACGCGCCCGAGGTGCTGGCGCCGCTGGTGCTGGTGGTGGACGACTCGCTGACCGTGCGTCGCGTCACCCAGCGCCTGCTGGAGCGCGAGGGCTACCGGGTGCAACTGGCCAAGGACGGCATGGATGCGATGGAAAAACTGTCCGGCGACGAGCTGCCGGCGGTGGTGCTGTCCGACATCGAGATGCCGCGCATGGACGGCTTCGATCTGGTGCGCAATATGCGTGCCGATGCGCGCCTGGCCGGGCTGCCGGTGATCATGATCACCTCGCGCATCGCTCAGAAGCACAAGGATTACGCACAGGAGCTGGGTGTCGACCACTACCTGGGCAAGCCCTATGACGAAGAGCTGCTTTTGGACCTGATAGGCAGATACACTTCGTCGCAAATTGCGGTGACGCAGTAGAAGCCGATCCTGGACCAGATCCGGGGCATCATGGAACAAGGCAAGGCGCCCGTCGTGGCGCCTTGTTCGTGTCTAAGTCGGGCGCCATGTCTGAAGTCGTTGAGCATCTTGCCGAGTTGACCGGATTCAGGGATCGTGACGTGATGGACGTGACCCTGGTCTCGGCCCTGCGCGATCTGGTCGAACCGCTGTCGGTGGCGATCTTCCGGCTGGTCGGCGAGGCCGGGCAGGAGCGCTGGCTGACGCGCGCGCGCCTGGTCGGCGACGCGGCGGTGGCCAGCGCCGACTCGGTCTGGGCCGAGCGCCTGCCCAGCGCCCAGTCCCACCCCGACCGGCTGGACTGCATGCACGAGCGCCATGTGCTGCAACGCCGCGAGGGCGAGCACTGGCTGACCCTGTTCCCGATCGCCACCGAGCGCGAGGTGGTCGGGGTGCTGGAGATCGAGTCGCGCGAGAAGCTGAAAAACTCGGATCAGCGCCTGGTCGGCAGCATCCTGCGTATCTATCACAACTTCCAGGGCCTGCTGGACTACAGCGAGCGCGACACGCTGACCGGCCTGCTGAACCGCAAGACCTTTGACGAGAGCTTTCTGAAGGCCGTCGGCAACGGCTCGCCGGCCAGCGCCATCGAGCAGGCCGACGATGGCCGCCGCCAAGAGGGCCAGCGCCCGAGCTACTGGCTGGGCGTGATCGACATCGACCACTTCAAGCGCGTCAACGACAACTTCGGCCACCTGATCGGCGACGAGGTGCTGTTGCTGCTGTCGCGCCTGATGCGCAACAGCTTCCGCTTCCACGACCTGCTCTACCGCTTCGGCGGCGAGGAGTTCGTCGTGCTGATGCGCTGCACCGACGAGCTCGACGCGGCCCAGGCCTTCGAGCGCCTGCGCCTGAATACCGAGGCCTACCAGTTTCCGCAGGTCGGCCGCATCACCGTCAGCATCGGCTTCACGCCGGTGCGCCCCGAGGACTCGCCGGCCAGCGCCTTCGAGCGCGCCGACCGCGCCGTCTATCACGCCAAGAGCGCCGGCCGCAACCAGGTGCAAAGCCATGCGGCCCTGCTGGCCATGGGGCTGATGCAGGAGCCGGCCAAGCTCAGCGCGGTCGAGCTGTTCTGAGCCGGCGCCCGAGCAGCGCCGGGTCGCTATGTGCGCCAGCGCACAGTGAGGCGGGCCGCTTGCCCGGATAGTTGCCTTGAGCGCACAGCCAAGGAGCTTCCGATGAGCAAGGCCACCACCCCCGATGCCGGCGCTGTCGTGCGCACGCTGTGCTGCCCCCACTGCCAGGGCTATATCTACCGCGTCCCGCGCCGCCTGCGCGACATCTGGTTCAGCGCCCTGGTCCCGGTGCGGCGCTACGCCTGCCGCTCGATGCACTGCGGCTGGGAGGGCAATCTGCGCCGGCCGTCGGGGCGACAGCGCGGCGGCGAGGCGGACGATCAGCGCAGCTACATCCTCTAGGCGGCGCCGACCGGCGCCAGATAGCGCGCCTCGAACACCTCGCCGGCCAGCGGTCGGCTGAACAGAAAGCCCTGCATCTCGTCGCAGCGCAGCTCGCGCAGCAGCGCCGCCTGGGCCTCGGTCTCGACACCCTCGGCCACCACCTTCAGGCCCAGCGCATGAGCCAGGCCGACGATGGTGGACACCAGGGCCAGGCCTTGCGACCCGCTGTCGATATCGGCGACAAAGGACTGGTCGATCTTCAGCGTGTCGACCGGCAGCCGCGCCAGATAGCTCAGCGAGGAGAAGCCGGTGCCGAAGTCGTCGATCGCGATGCTCACGCCCATTGCGCGGATCGCCTGCAGGCAGGCGATGCTGTGCTTGACGTCTTCCATGATCAAGGTCTCGGTGATCTCCAGTTCCAGGCTGGCGGCGGCCTGCGCATCGCCGCCGATGGCCTGCCCGATCTCGTCGATGAAGCCGGGGTCGCGCAGCTGCAGCGGCGAGACATTGACGGCGACGCGCACCGCCGCCAGGCCCGCCTGGCGCCAGCGCCGGCTGTCCTCCAGGGCCTTGCGCAGGGCCCAGCGTCCCACCTCATGGATCAGCCCGGTCTCCTCCAGCACCGGGATGAAGCGGCCCGGCGGCACCAGGCCCGAGATCGGGTCGTGCCAGCGTATCAAGGCCTCGGCGCCGCTGAGCCGCGCGCCGGCCAGCGCCATCTTGGGCTGGTAGTGCAGCACGAACTGCTGCTGCGTCAGCGCCAGACGCAGCTGGTTCTCCAGGGTCAGTTTGCCGGCGACCGTGGCATTCATGGCCTGCTTGTAGAGCAGGTAGCGGTCGCCGCCGGCCTTGGCCTTCTTCAGCGCGGCCTCGGCATTCTTGAACAGGGTCGCCGCGTCACCACCATCGGCCGGGAACAGCGCCACGCCGACCTTGACCGAGACGCGGAACACCGCGTCATTGAGCCGGAACGGGTGCTCGAGAAAGGCCGCGATGGTCTTCTCCAGCAAGCGAGTCACCTCGCCGTCCGGCTTCACCACCGGCAGCATCGCGGCGAAGTGATCGGCACCGATGCGCGCGAACAGGCCGGCGTCGCCGGCCTTGTGGGTCAGCCAGTCGGCCACCTGGCGCAGCAGCGCATCGCCGGCCGCCCGGCCGAGGCTGTCGTTGATGTTCTTGAATCGTTCCAGATCGACCAGGAACAGCGCCAGCCGGTGGCCGCCGGCGGTGGCGCTGCGCAGATGCTGGGTCACGCGGTCCAGGAACAGGCTGCGGTTGGCCAGGCCGGTCAGCTCGTCGTAGTAGGCCAGATAGTCAAGCCGCTGCTGCTTGCCGATATGGTCGATCGCGAACGCGATGTCGCCGGCCAGCTCGCCTAGCAGGGTCAGCTCCTCGGCATGGAAGAACTCGCTTTCGCTGGCGTACAGCGCCAGCACCCCGACCGGCGCGCCGCGCACGATCAGCGGCAGCACGGCCATCGAGCGCACGCCGGCCTCGATATAGCGCGGGCCCAGCAGCACCTGCGGGTCGTGTTGCGAGTCATTGGCGACGATGGCGCGCTGCTCGCGCAGGCTGCGCGCGAGCATGCTGTTGGCCGCCCCCTCGGGCGAGGCCAGCAAGACGCGTATCGCCGTCAGCAGCGCCGCATCGACGCCGGCCGAGGCCTGCGGCACGATGCTGGCCGAGCCCGGCTCAACGGCGCCGATCAGGGCCATCCGGAAACCGCCTTGCTCCAGCGCGATCCGGCAAGCCTGGTCGAACAGCTCCTGCTGCTTGCCGACGCGCACGATCAGCGCATTGATGCCGCTGAGCACCGCATGGACACGGTTCAGGTAGGCGATGCGCTGCTCGGCGAGCTTGCGTGTGCTGATATCCAGGTGCATGACCACGGCCCCGGTGGGCCGAGCCTCGCCCAGCGGCGTCACTGTCATCTCGAACCAGCGCTGTTGCTGCGGCGCATGGCAGGGGTACTCGATGGCGAAGCGGGCCAGGCCCTGGTGCAGCACCGCGCGGATGCCGGCGGCCACCGGACGCGCTTGCTCGCAGTGTTGGGCCCGGTCGCAGACCTGCAGATAGTCGGCACCGACGCCCCAGTGCGCTCCCTGCAGCGCATTGCCTTCGGCAAAGCGCTGCCAGGCCTTGTTGACCGAGACGATCACGCCGCGGTTGTCCAGCACCGCGATATGGGCGGGCAAGGCATTCAGGATGGCCGCCTGCTTGACGGCCTCGTGCTGGCGCGAATACTCCTGCGAGCTGCGCAGCTGGAAGGGCCGGCCCAGATGATCGGCCACCGCATCGACCTCGCCGGCGGTCAGGTCTTCGAGCCGCTGGCCGACCGCATGCAGGTCTTCGATCAGCTCGCTGATCTCGGCCTGCGGTGCCAGTGCGCGGGGTGGGGTCGGCCTCATATGGGCTCTTCCGTCAGCCCCAGCGCTAGCAGCACCGGCCGGGTCTGGGTCAGGCTGCCGACGATGCGGCGCTGCGGCACCGGCGCCAGCCTGATCAGCGTCGGGGTCAGAAATATGCCGTCCGCCAGCGCCTGCTGCGGTGCGGTGAAGACATCGACCACCTCGATCTCATGGCGGTCCGGCAGATGCTGGCGGCACAGCGCGGCCAGATTGGCCAGCGCCTGGGCGGAGTTCATCGAATCGCCGGCCACATAGAGCCGGAACTTGAACGGGGTGGTGCGGTGGCTCATGGCGTCGACGGCGTCTCTGCGCTGCTCTCCGGATCGGCGCCGCGCAGGCTGGCCAGGTCGCGGCGCCGCAGCGCCAGCGCCTCGGCCCGGTCGGTACCGCTGCGGGTCAGCGCCGCGATCTCGTCGCGCTTGGCCTGCAGCTGCAGTTGCAAGGCCTGCAGCCGCTCGGCCAGGGCCTGCTCGGCCTGCTCGCCGGCCTTGCGGTCGAGTTGCTCCTTCTCCCAGCGCAGCGTGCCCATCAGCACCTCGCCATGGGCCGTGTAGGCATCGGCCAGGGTCACACCGGCGCTGCTCAGTATCAGCTCGCGCACCTGGTTGGAATGGGCGCTGCCGCGCGACTTGACGATGGACAGGCTGCGGTTGCGCTCGCCGGCCTGCACCAGATAGTTCAGGTGGATCCAGGTGTCGGCCAGGGTCGAGATCTGCAGTGGCGAGCCGTCGGCCGGCCGGCTCGAGATCTCGTCGAGCAGGCTGGTGCACAGCAGCGTGATGCCCTCGCCCTTAGCCCAGTCCATCAGCCGGTCGGCGACGCTGTGCGCGGTCAGGTCGGTGCCCGATTTGGCCCAGGTCGAGACCGGATCTATCACCAGGCAGCGGGCACCCTGCGCCTGGGCCAGGGACTTGATGCGCAGCAGATAGGTCTCGGCGCTGCCGCTGATGCTGCGCGACGACACCATCTGCAGGAGCCCGCTTTGCACATGGCGCTCCAGCGCGATGCTCACCGAGGCCAGATTGCGCACCACCTCGGCGCAGTCCGAATCGAAACTGATGAAGAGGCAGGGTTCGCCGCGCTCGCAGGCCGCCGCCGCGAAGGCGCCGCTCAGCGTCGTCTTGGCGGTGCCGGAGAAGCCGGTGATGAGCACGCTGGCGGCGCGGTAGTAGCCGCCGTCCAGCATGGTGTCGAGCCGTGCGAGGCCGCTGGAGACGCGCTCGTGGCTGACCCGCGCATCGGCGCGGCGCGGCGTGCGCGCGACGGGCACTTCCAGGCCGGTATGGCCGATCAGGAAGGGCGCCTCGTTTTCGTCGAAACCCGAGCCGCGGTACTTCTGCACTCGCAGCGTGCGCTCCGAGACGCCCAGCACGACGCCATGCCGCAGGATCACGACGCAGTCCAGCATGAACTGCATCAGCACCAGCGGCGCCGAGCCGCGATCCTCGGCCTCGTCGAGCCCGCTCTTCGCCGTGATGATGGCGGTCAGCGCCCGCGCCTGCAGCCATTGCTGCAGACGCTGGACCTCACGCTGGCGTGCCGCCGCATCGGGCAGCAAGGCCAGCAGCACGTCGAGCGCGTCGAACACGATGCGCCGCGCCCCCATCGCCTCGGCTCTCTCCTGCAGCACCGCCAGCATGCCACCGAGGTCGAAGTCGCCCGCGCACTGCTGATCGGGCAGCGGCTGGGCATCGAGGAAGAACAGCCGCTCGGGCGGCAGTGCGTCGAGCCGCCAGGCAAAGCTGCGCGCATTGATCAGCAGGCGTTCGGCCGTCTCCTCGAAGGCGACGAAGATGCCGGGCTCGCCGCAGGCCTGCGCGCCGTGCGACAGGAATTGCAGTCCGAACAGCGTCTTGCCCGAGCCCGGACCACCCAGCAGCAGGGTGGTCCGCCCGGCCGGGAGGCCACCGCCGGTGATGCTGTCGAAGCCGGCGATGCTGGTGGCGGCCTTGCCGATCGACGCCGGGCCGACCGCGGGCGGCGAGCCGCTGCTCAGCTGGGCCACCGCGAGGTCCGCCGGCAGGCCGGGCCCGGCGCGTCGCTGCAGGCCAGTTCCAGGGCCTCGTACCAGGGCCAATCCAGCACAAAAGGCCAGAGCCGGCGCCGGTCGGGGCCGCCCGCATGCGCGGTGAAGCACTGCGGGTCGTGATGACGCCGCAGCCTGCGGCCACGAGGGCTCGCTGGCATCAAGTCCGGATTGCTGTTTGTTTTTGCTGACATAAGCCACTCCCTGCCGATAGACGGAGCCTGCCGACCGCGCGCTCGCAGCGCGCGGGTCGGCGGGGCGGACCGCATCGTTCGGGGGCCTGGCAAGCGCTCCCCGATGCCTGCAGCATGGCGCAGCGGCGCCGCGCCGTCGGTGCGCTGGCGAACACGGGACTCGCATCAATGCAGCACCGTGTCGGCATGCGGCGGATACGGGGCGGGCGGCCCCGACTCCCCCGGCATGCCGGCGAGTTGGCTGGCGAAACCGTGGTTGATGTCGCGGTGGTGCGCCTCGTCGGCACGCACCAGCAAGACCACATCGCGCAGCCGCGCATCGGCCGGCATCTGCCAGTAGTGCAGCGCGATCGCCGGTGCCGGCACATTGGGCGTGCGGCCGGCGTCTATCTCTTCCAGGTAGAGCGTGTAGCTGAGCACCGCTTCCTCCTCGAAGTAGCCGACCACCCGATGCGCGGTGCGCGGCGACAGCAGATAGAGCACAAAGAAACCCAGATAGAACAGCCATTGCGCCAGCAGGATGGTCCAGCGTTCGAAAGCCGTGGGCTTGGCGATCGCGACGAAGGTCATCAGGTGCATGCGCTCGTTCTCGGCCTCCTCCATCAAGGTGCGTATCCAGCCCTGGTCATCGACCATGCGGCGCAGGCAGCGCAGATGGGTCAGGCTCGCGCCCACCATGCCGGGCACGGCCGCCACCGTCTCGAGCACGATGGCGCGGTGGCCGTAGCGCTTGGCGAAAAAGGTGTCCGCCGCCCAGCGCAAGAGCTTGGTGAAGCCCAGCGCAAGGCGGTCGGAAAAGGCCGTCGGGGCATGGTGGCGGGCGGCCATGGGGCTCAGGCCTGATGGTTGACGAAGAAGGCCCTGGCTCAGGCGCGCTGCGCCAGCAGCTCGGTCTTGCGTGCGGCCAGTTCGGCGCCCAGGGCCTCCATGTCCAGGTCGGTGGACTTGGCCTTGGGGAACATCTCGCCCTGTTCTTCCTTGACGTGATGCTTGACGAACTCGGACAGCACCTTGATCTTGGCGTCGAACATCTCGCCGTCGGGCTCGATGCCCTCGACCTGGGCGATCAAGGCCTTCAGGCTGGCGTGCTCGACGGTGGCCTCGGGCACCAGCACCTTGTCCTTCAAGGCCTTTTTGACGGCGGGGTAGAAGATTTCCTCCTCGACCTGGGCATGCACGCTGAGTTCGGTGCAGATCTGCGCCACCAGCTGTTTCTTGGTGGCGACCGAACGGCTCTTCTCATAGCTCGCGAACAGCTCGCTGACGCGCTTGTGGTCGGCGCGCAGCAACGCCGTGGCGTCTTGCGCGGTCGGGGCTTCAATGGTTTTCTGGGGGCTGGCAGTTTTCATGGCGATCCTTGCGGGGGGAGGGGACGAACCGGAGGACCCGGTGGGCGAGTCGCCATCTTGTGGCTTGAGGTCGTCGGCGCCCGTCGGGCAAGCGAGCATGCGTTTGTAGGTGCGGGGCTTGTTTGCAGCGTGCGCTGGCCCACATGGCAGGCTTCAGCCCGGCGGGCTGCTGCGGGTGTTGTCGTGCGTGGTGGTGCGCAGGGCGCCGCCCGCTGCGGCCCCCAGTCCGGCAAGCAGCGCACCCGCCAGCAGCAGCGCCAGCAGGCCCAGCGCCGCATAGGCAAAGGTCTGGCGTGTCAGGTCCGAGGCCTGCCGGTTTGCGATCTCGCTGCGCCGCAGCTGCTCGCGGGCCAGGGCATAGGTCTGACCCACCCGCTGCTCGGCCTGCGCACGCGGCAGGCCGGACTGCCGGCTCAGCGACTGGCCGAGGTAGCGCTGGTCGGACGAGGGCAGCACCCCCATTTGCAGCGTATTGCCAAAGATGCGCCGGATCTCCTCCTGCGTGCTCGCGCTCAAGGCCTGACCGCCGGCCGGCGCGGCGGCGTCGGTGCTGAACAATCGATCAAGCAACTCGCTGCCGTCAGGCTTGAGCGATGCCGGTTCCGGGCGCGCGCCGGTATTCATGGCCGCCAGCAGCGCGAGCGTCAGCAAAAAAGCCATGAGCCAGGCCAGCAGGCCATGGGCCGGGCCGTTGAGAAAGAACTCGTCATGCCGCCGCCGCACCCGTCGGGTCCTCAGCCACCCCGCCAGATAGCCGCCGACGCCGGCGGCCAGCAGCGACGTCGTCAGCCCCCAGGCCAGCGTCGTGGCATCGAATTCGGACCGCTTGCCCAGCAGCAGCGGGACCAGGGTCAGCAGCGACAGCGCGGTGGCCGCCGCCGCGCCGGCGATGCTGGCGCTCCAGCACACCGTGCCGGCGCGCGGGCGTGCGGCGGCGGGCGCCGCGAGGTCGACGGGCGATGATGGGCTGGGCATGGGGCATCCGGTGAAGCGATGCAGCGATGCTGGCGCGAGGCCCGCGCGCCGGCCATGAGGCAAACGAGCGAGTCCTTGTAGGAGGCGGCCGCGTCTCGGTGCGCGCCGCTCAGCGGCGGAACTGGCGGGCCACGAAGGCCCAGACCATGCGCGAGGCATCGGGCCCCTGGCCGTCGCCAAAGGGCTGGCTGGCCAGGCCGCCGCTCCAGGCATGGCCGAGCCCGTCCACCTCGACCAGGCTGGCCACGGTCGTCGCGCCGCGCTTGACGTCGGTCACCGTGCTCGGATATCGCTTGCCGCGCCGCACGCTGCGTGGCTGGGTCACGCGTGCATCCGCGGCCTCGGCCCAGGCCTGCACGGCGGCCCGCCCATTGCTGGGTGCAACCACCGCGTCGCGGCTGCCATGGATGACCAGCAGCGGTGGCCAGGCGCTGGCCGCCGGCGCCGGCAGGGGCTCGGTGGCACGCCGCCCCCGCATCGCGCCCAGCGCCGACAGACCTGAGTGGGCCGTGCCGGGCGGAATGCCCGAGTGCATCACCACGGCCTTGAAGCGCTCCGGATAGCGGCTCGCCAGCAGCGCCGCCATGCTGGCCCCGGCCGACAGGCCGGCCAGCGCGACGCGCTCGCGATCGGCCGGGTAGAGCAGGCAGACCTGGTCGATCGCCTGCAGTATCAGCGCGGCCTCGTTGTAGGCGCGGCCCGAGCGGGTGTCGAACCAGTTCCAGCAGCCCTGGGCATTGGCGAGCCGGTCCTGCTCGGGGTAGATCACCAGAAAGCCCTCGCGCGCGGCGACCCGGTTCATCCGGGTGCTGGCGGCAAAAGCCGACGCGCTCTGGCCGCAGCCATGCAGCATCACTAGCAGCGGCAGGCGCTCGCCGGGCTTGAGCCGCAAGCCGGGCGGTCGGTAAAGCCAGTAGCGCCGCATGCCGGCCGTGCCCATCACCGCGCCGGCCAGCCAGTCACCAGCACCGGGCGGGGGCTTGCGGCTGGCCAGCACCGGCTTGATCGCCTTCGCGACGGCCCGGCGGCCGACCCGCAGGTTCGAGCGCGTCAGCGCCGACCAGCTCTGCTGCATCAGCCGGGTCCAGGCGGCGGCGGGCTTGCGTTTGGCCATCGGGGGCGTGTTCCGGAGTGCAGGGCAGGCCACCCTAACAGCTCGGACGGCCGGGCTTTGTGTCATGCCACACACAGGCCCGGGCGAATCTGAAGTCTTCATGAGTTCTTAATCAATCGATTGATTAAACTCTCGTATGATCGCGCCATGTCCAGTTCTGCCCCCTCCCAGCCCGGCACCCGCGAGCGCATGCTTGCCGAGGCCACCCGCATCTTTGCGGACAAGGGCTTTGACAAGGCCAGCACCCGCGAGATCTGCCAGGCCGCCGGTGTCAATATCGGCTCGATTTCCTACTACTTCGGCGACAAGCAGGGCCTGTACCGCGAGGCCCTGGTCCAGCCCGTGCTTGACCTGCTGGCCCAGGTGCCGGCGCACGATGTCGAGCTGCCGCTGCAAGACTGGCTGCGCGGCTTCTATGAGGCCTTGCTGGCGCCGCTGCGCTCGGCCGACGGCAGGGCTGCCCAATTGATGCGCCTGCTGGGCCGCGAGATGCTGGAGCCCAGCATGGCTTGCGAGGCGCTTTTTGCCCAGCACATCGGCCCCCAGCATGCGGCCCTGATCGAGATGCTGCGCCAGCGCGTCGGCGCGGCCGAGGCCGATCTGGGCCTGCAGCATCTGGCCCATGCGCTGACGGCCCTGGTGCAGGACTACTGGATGTCGGCCGACTATATGGAGGCGCTGGCTCCCGGCGTCGTCTACGGCCCCGGTGCCTATGAGCGCGTGCTGGCGCGCATGGTGGCCTATGGCTCGGCCATGGTGGAGCAGGAGCGC
This sequence comes from Paucibacter sp. XJ19-41, assembly GCF_028462495.1. NCBI lineage: Bacteria > Pseudomonadati > Pseudomonadota > Betaproteobacteria > Burkholderiales > Sphaerotilaceae > Roseateles > Paucibacter sp. XJ19-41. The sequence goes on along the minus strand of NZ_JAQOWX010000011.1, from coordinate 255 downwards.
TTGCTGCGCCTGAGCCCGCCACCTCTTTCTACCCACGGAAAAAGCTAAGCGATGAAAACTCCCTTTTCGCACCGGCCCAGGCGGGCCGGTCTGGCGCCGCTGTGCCTGCTCGTTATTGCGCTCGGCGGTTGCGCCGTCGCGGCGGCACCGCGTGCCGAGCTGCCGGCGCCGCCGGCCTGGCAGGCCGGCTTGCCGGCGCTGCTGCCCCATCAGGGCAGTCCCGAACAGCTGCGCCAGTGGTGGGCGCGCTTCGAC